>NZ_DBLZZO010000020.1:0-50292 GCF_057858645.1 Eubacterium sp. | reverse complement strand
CTTCAACAACCTGCTTTTTGAATTCATAACTGTATTTTGCCATAAAAATACCGACCTCCAATCGTTAGATTTTTAGGTCTAACTTTTGGGGGTCGGTACATGATGGGAGGCTTTATTTTTGTTTTCCTTTTGGTTCAGCTATATTCGGTAATTACAGGTCAGGGTTGGTATGTGAAGAATTATGGCGAAGGTGCCATGAGCCTTTTATATTTTGGAATAGATATGTTTGGACTTGCGCAGTTTTTCCATACACCAACATTCCTTGCAACTTTTTGGTATATGTCATTAGCGCAAATAATAGTATTTATTATTCCACTAATGATAATGGTATATAGAAAATTTGGAACAGTGACAGTTCTTGCATTATCAATTATGGTGTCAATGCTGTTCCCTGTGGATACGCCATCTAATAAAACATACGCATATCTTCCTGTATACATAGTATGTATTGCAGTGGGAATTCTGGCATCTGATAAAAATTTGTTAGTTAAAATGAAAGAATTTTCTCTAACAAATAATAAGTTTGTTGGAAAGATAATAAAGTTTTTAGTTTACATAATTTTATTGGTGGCAATTTGGTATTACAGAAAAGAAATGCTTGGTACAACTATTTTAAGCGTATTTGAAGGTTTAATGACAATAACACTAATTGGATTTATGTTTGAATTCATCAATCCAATACCTGTTGTTGGGAGAGTGCTGAAGTTCCTAGGAGTATACTCAATGAATATATTTTTAATTCATAATTTCATTAGGGTATGCTGGTATTACGACTTTACATACAGCTTCAAATATCCTGTTTTAATTGTAGGCGTATTATTAGTGGTATCATTGGTAGTTGCCATTGTAATTGACTTAATTAAGAAACTGGTAAGATGGGATAAGTTGATTTCAGTATTACAAAAAAAATTAATTGGAATGGTATCAGAATAATACATAGTAATGTTGATTTTTTAGGTAATATATATTAAAATTATTTGGTTAGTGGGCTTATGTCTGCTAACCAAATTTTATTGTTAGGAGAAAAAAGATGAAATTATCAAAATTAGTGGGAGACAGATTTAAGGAAAGACCTGCGGGCTGCTTAATTGACAGTCATGCATTAATGGTTAGAGGAGGATATATTAAAAACGTAGCAAACGGTATTTACTCACAGTTCCCGCCGATGAAAAGAATTTCACAGAAAATAGAGGCAATTATCAGAGATGAAATGGACAAAATTGACGGACAGGAAGTTTTGTTCCCTGTTGCACTTCCAGGTTCACTTTGGGAAGAGTCAGGAAGATATGAAAGCGTCGGCTCAGAATTGTTAAGATTCACAGACAGAACAGGAAGCAAGATGGTTCTTGGTATGACTCATGAAGAGGCATCAGTTCAGTTAGTAAGAGAATATGCCAACAGTTATGCAAAATATCCATTTATGATTTACCAGATTCAGACAAAGTTTAGAGATGAAGCAAGACCTCGTGCAGGACTTATTCGTGTACGTGAATTTACAATGAAGGATGCTTATTCATTCCATACATCACAGGAAGATTTGGAACAGTATTATCAGAAGTGCTATGATGCATATAACAGAATTTTTGCAAGATGTGGTATTCCTGAAGTAGCTGTTGTAGCTTCAGATTCAGGTATGATGGGTGGTAGCCTTTCACATGAATATATGTTATTAACACCAGCTGGTGAAGATTCAATTGCTATTTGTCCTGAATGTGGATACAGTGCCAATGTTGAAGCAGCACCAAGTATCGTTCATAACGAAAACAAGCTTCCAAAAGAAGAAATGAGAGAAGTTGAGACACCGGGTGTGGGAACTATTGAAGATTTATGTGAATTCTTAAATATTCCTGCTGAAAATACATGTAAAGCAGTTGTATATCAGAGAAATGAAGATGACAGCTACATTGTTGCATTTATTCGTGGAGATTTAGATATTAACGAAACAAAATTGGTTAATGCATTGGGATGTGACATTCACCCTGCTGAAATCACAGCAGATTGTGAATTAACTGCTGGATTTATCGGACCTGTTGGTTTATCAGATAAGATTACAGTTTTATTTGACAATTCATTAAATGGTGTTGATAATTTTGCAACAGGTGCAAACAAAGTTGATAAGCATTATGTTGGATTTAACATTGAAAGAGATTATGGTGAAGTTGAATATTTAGACCTTGCAAAAATTACAGAAGGTGGAACTTGTCCTGAATGTGGCAAGCACACAATTACAATTTCAAGAGGTATTGAAGTTGGTAATATTTTCCAGCTGGGAACAAAGTATTCAAAGGCAATGAATTTCAAATATACAGATGAAAATGGTGAAGAAAAATATCCTATTATGGGATGTTATGGAATTGGTGTAGGTCGTATGGCAGCTTCAATTTGTGAAGTAAGACATGATGATTACGGTCCAATTTGGCCAATTACAATTGCCCCATGGCAGGTTCACCTTTGCTGCTTACGTTCAGATGATGCTGAATGTAAAGAATACGCTGATAAGTTATATGAAACATTACAGAACAAGGGAATTGAAGTAATCTATGATGATAGAAAAGCAAGACCTGGTGCAATGTTCGCTGATGCAGATTTACTTGGCGTACCTGTAAGAGTTGTTGTCAGCCCACGTAACTTAAAAGAAAATGCTGTTGAAATCTCAACAAGAGATAAGCAGATTGACAAGCAGAAGACACCAATGGACGATGCAGTTGCAGAAGTTGAAAGAATTATTAAGAAATTAACAGACGATATTTACGAGCACGTAAAATAATCGAAATGCTAAATAAATTAAACTTCAAAAAAATTAATTTTGGAATAAGATTCAAAACAGAATCTAAAACAAAGTTTTATAACGAAAATTAAAATAGAATTTAAAAAAGAACTTAAATTAAAAATCCTTAGGATTAATGTTTCATTTATAAGAAGTATTTAATCTTAAGGATTTTTCACTGTTATAAGTGAAAATGAGCTACTTATATCGGGCTTTTTAGAGGAATAATTTGTTGCTAAAATCTGTGATAAAATTGTATAATTATAAAAGAATGTACAGAAAGGAGCAAACAATTATGAGTAAATATAAAATGATAGCCTTTGATATGGACGGCACGCTTCTTAACTCACAAAAGAAAGTACGAAAAGAAACTTTAGATGCAATCAATAAGGCTTTTGATGGGGGAAAAGAAGTTATTTTATGTACAGGTAGAGCGTTAGCTGAACTGGAAGAGTATATAGAATTAATTCCAAGAATGAGATATATGGTTATGACAAGTGGAGCATTTGTCTATGACATAAAAGAAAAGAAATATATTTATGCAAATGAAATTTCAGTTGAGATAATGGACGAAATTTTAAATTACATTAAGGATAAAGACATTATGCCACATATGATTACAAAAGAATCCATTGTTCAGAAAAAAGATTATGAGCATATGGAAGATTTCCACATGGGAATATACAAGCCAATGTTCAATGAAGTGGCGGTGAAAGTAGAGAATATGCTTGATTTTTACAATGACAATAAACAACCGGTTGCAAAACTGAATCTTTACCATACAAGTAGTGAAGACAGAGAAGAAACAAGAAAAGCCATAGAAGGGTTGGACGTTGTGTTAGCAAATGCAGAGACAACTTCCCTTGAAGTTTCAGCTAAGAATACAACAAAAGGCTTGGGATTGCAGAAATTGTGCGAGCATCTTGGCATATCAATAGATGAAGCAATTGCTGTAGGCGATGCTGATAATGATTTAGATGTTTTAAAAAGAGCCGGCCTCTCAGTGGCAATGGGAAATGCTAATGACAATGTGAAAAAAATAGCAGATGTAGTAGTTGAAGACTGTGACCATGATGGTTGTGTGCAGGCAATTGAAAAATATCTGCTCCTTTAAGCTCTTTAATGCTTAGTAAAAATTGCGTGAGTGCTGAGAAACAAAGATTTGGAAATATAAAACCCCGTTAGTTGGATTTTTAATCTAACCATCGGGGCTTTATTTGAATTTGAAAAAAATCAAAGATAAATTTTTTCTAATAATGCTTGCCGGCCCATTTACCTTTTTTCTTGTTAGGGTTTGCCTTTTTGATTTTTTGAGTACCGGTTGTAATGGAACCTAAAAACATTGCTATTTTTGTCATGTTGTCTCTGTAAGCTTTTTTGGCATACATAAAATAAACGACAAATACGCAAGCAATGACTGCTATATTGGCACGTTGGTCTTTAAGACCGATAAATAAACCGATGATGGCAATGTAGCAAAGAATAATAGTAATATTAAAAATAGGAGACATACGAATAACTCCTTTAACAGATGTTTTGCCATCCTTTTCTACAATCTTTCCTGTAAAAACTTCTGTAATTGGTGCAAAAAAGTTTTTGTGCTCTACGCCATCTTCATGATATGCAACAATTTTTTTCTTATCACTGTTGTAGGATAAATGGATTCCTAACTGGTTTTTATCAAAATCACCCACATCCCATATGGTATAAGCTTCATCGCCATCTTTGTAATAATTAGCTTTTTTCAAATTATTTTCCACTTTAGTAACAGGAAAATTTGAACTTAACCTTACAAATTTCATAGTTGTTGTCCTAGAATACTATTTTTAGTATTATTGTCCTTTCGTAAAATATAACAATATTATATTACAATATAAATCAAAATACAAAATGAAAATCTTTTTCAAATTCATTGACTTTTTATAGACTCAAGAGTAAAATAAAGAGGCTAAAATGAAAATAGTTTTCAAATTGGTAAAGGAGTGTTAATATGGCAGGAAAATATAAAACAAAACAACAATCTGCTATTTTAGATTGCTTGAAATTACAGGAAAAAGAATACGTAACAGTTACAGATATAGAAAAATATTTAAAAGATAAAGGTTGTGCTGTAGGGCTGACGACCATTTACCGACACTTGGACAAAATGGAAAAGGATGGCATTGTTGCAAGGATTAATGTGGAGAAGCAGCAGGGAGCCTGTTATCAGTATGTAGAAGAGGGCAAAAATCAGGATTGCTTCTATATTGAATGTGAGAAGTGTGGACAGGTTACGAAGATGTCATGTCATTATTTGGCAGAGTTATATAATCATGTGAATGCTGACCATCATTTTAATATTAATCCAAGAAAGACAGTGTTTTATGGTAAGTGCGACAAGTGCTGTATGAAGGATGGGGAAAACTAAATTGTATGAAAATCAAGAAGGAGCATATATGAAGTTAGTAAAAAAAATCGTGGACGTGGCTTTGATTTTTGTTTTGATGGTATCTATGGTTGGTTGCAACACCACAACTAATACTAAAGAAAACAAAAAGAATACCAAGTTAACAATAATGACTACATTGTTTCCGTATTATGACTTTGCAAGAGCCGTAATCGGAGATGTCAAAGATATTGATTTGGAACTTTTGGTTTCACCGGGGCAGGACGACCATTCTTTTGAACCTACGCCAAAAGATGTTGTGGCAATTAATAAGGCGGATTTGTTTATTTATAACGGTGGCTCAATAGAAAACTGGGTGGAAGAGGTGCTTAAATCTCTTGACAACAAGAATCAGACAGCGATGCGAATGATGGACTATATAGATGACCACAAGCTTTTAACAGAGGAAGAAAGTGAAGGAGTTTTTGCTGTAAATGAGCATGATCATGATGAACATTCTCATAGTGAAGAGGAGCATAACCACAGCGAAGATAACGGAGCTAATCATGATGAAGATGAACACAGCGAAGATGAACATAGCGAGGAATATGACGAGCATATTTGGACTTCACCTGTTCAGGCAGCTTTGCTTGTTCAGGCGATTTCTGATGAAATATGCAAGCTAGTGCCGGAGCATAAAGCTGAATTTCAGAATAATACGAAAGCTTACATTAAGAAGATTGAAAAAATAGATAAGGAATTTAGAGAAGTTGTTGCCGGTGCCAAGCATAAGGAAATAATTTTTGCAGATAAATTTCCACTGAAATATTTTGCCAAAGAATATGGTCTTAAATATTATGCAGCTTTTGCCGGCTGTAGTGGAGATACTGAACCTAGTGCTAAAACAGTAGCTTTTTTAATTGACAAGGTTAAGGCGGCAGATGTGAAAGGAATTTTTTATTTGGAACTAAGTAGTACTGCTATGGCAGATACTATTTGCGATGATACGGGAACTAAGAAATACCAGTTTAATTCATGCCACAATGTTACCTTTAATCAGTTTAAGAATGGCGTAACTTATGTAAGCTTAATGGAAGAAAATGTTAAGGTGCTTAAAAAAGCGTTGAATTAAGTAAAAATAAGCAGTTCAGGAAAACATTGAGTTAAGCAAATGTAAAGGTAGCAAAGAAACTATTGAATTAATTAACCTTTATTCATATCAAAATGGAGAGAAACAATGATTTTACAGTTTAAAGATGTAGTGTTAGGCTACGAAAACAAAACAGTGGCAAAGGACATTAATTTTGAAATAAAGAAAGGGGACTACCTATGTATTGTTGGTGAAAACGGTGCAGGAAAGAGTACCCTTGTAAAAACTTTACTAGGATTAATTAAGCCGTTGTCAGGAAAGATTACAATTAATTTGGACAAGAGTAAAAAAGGAATAGGATATTTACCACAGCAGACTGTAGCCCAAAAAGATTTCCCGGCAAGTGTTATGGAAGTTGTGTTGTCAGGCTTTTTAAATAGCGGGCATAAAAGTCCTTTTTATTCAAAGAAGGAAAAGGCAGAAGCGCTGTCTAACATGGACAAATTAGGAATCGCTCATTTGAAAAAAAGATGCTACAGAGAATTGTCAGGTGGTCAGCAGCAAAGAGTATTGTTGGCAAGAGCATTGTGCGCAACAGACAATCTTTTAATATTGGATGAGCCGGTGACAGGTCTTGATCCAAGTGCGTCAATTGATTTGTACGATGAAATCAAGAAGTTGAACAATGAAGGCGTAACTATTATAATGGTTACTCATGACATAAAAAATGCTCTTAGTTATGCATCACATATTTTGCATTTAGAACAGGGCAAGGACTTTTTTGGAACCGTCAAAGAATACAAAAAGTCAAAAATATCGGATTCTTTTTTAGGAGGTGGACAGAATGATTAGTGAAATGTTATCTTATGATTTTATTCAGAGAGCATTTTTAGGTGGCGTTTTAGTTTCATTATGTGCAGCTCTTTTGGGAGTTAGTCTGGTGTTGAAAAGATATTCAATGATTGGTGACGGCTTATCTCATGTATCTTTTGGAGCATTATCAATTGCCATTGCCTGTGGGATTGCACCACTTAAATTTGCTATACCGGTAGTAATTGTTGCAGCATTTTTGCTCTTAAGATTAGCAGAAAACGGCAAAATGAGAAGTGATGCGGCAATTGCCATGGTATCGGCTTCGTCACTTGCAATTGGTGTAATTGTAACATCACTTACAACAGGATTAAGCACAGATATTTACAGTTATATGTTTGGTAGCATTTTAGCAATGTCAAAAGATGATGTTGTAGTAAGCGGCTTATTATCAGTAATCGTAATAATAATGTTTGTGGTATGCTATCACAAGATTTTTGCCGTAACCTTTGATGAAAACTTTTCAAAAGCCACAGGTGTAAAAGTTGGAATGTATAATACATTGATTTCTGTATTCACAGCTATTACTATAGTAGTAGGAATTAAAATGATGGGGGCAATGCTTATATCAAGTTTAATTGTATTTCCATCATTAACATCAATGAGAATTTTTAAAAGTTTTAAATCAGTAACTATCTGTTCGGCAATTTTGTCAGTAGTGAATTTTACAATTGGACTTATATGTTCCTACGGATTTTCAATACCGGCAGGTGCAAGCGTTGTAGTTGCTAATTTGATTATGTATATTATTTTTGCAATAGTTGCAAAAGTGAAAACAATGTAGTTGGAGGAAAACAAATGGATATTAATAGATTTCTTGAAGAACTTGACCGACTATTTGAAGAAAAAAATATAAATGATGTTGAGCCTTTTTTGCGCATAAGCATGGACAAGGCTACAGAAGAAGAAGATAAGTCAGCTCAGTTTACTATTTTAAATGAAATGATGGGATTTTATAGGGATACAAGTGAATATGACAAGTCCATAAAGGCGTGCCAGCAATGCATTGGTCTTATGAAAGAAATGAATATTGAGGGAACAGTGGATTATGCCACAGCTCTTCAAAATATTGCAAACGCTCATAGGGCAGCAGGTTTGCTTGAAGAGTCTCTTAATTATTACATGGAGACTTTTGCAATTTATGAAGAAAATATTGAGCCTGGAGATTATCGTTTTGCAAGTTTAAATAACAATATAGCACTGCTTTATCAGGAAATGGGAAACTACGAGAAGGCCGCCCAGCATTTGAAAAAGGCATTAGCCATTATAGAAAAAATTCCAGGAGCAGAAATCGAAGTTGCCACAACATTGTCTAATCTTGGGGCTTCATTGCTTGAAATAGAAGAAATACAGGAAGCTGAAGAATGTTTAAATAAGGCGTTGGAGATTTTTAAGAAAGACACAGTTAAGAATTTTCATTATAGTGCCGCATTATCTGCAATGGCAGCAGTCAAATGTAAGAAGGAAGATTATGCCGGCGCAATTAAGTTGTATGAAGAAGCATTGCCTGAAATAGAAATAAATATGGGCCAGGGCAGTGCCTATGAAATAACAAAGGATAACCTTGAAAAAGCAAAAGAAGCTTACGAAAAACAGCAGGCAGAAAAAACAGAAAAGTTGCAGGAAAATCCTGAGGAAATAAAACAGGAAGAAATTAATGATAAAAAAGAAAAAATAGAGAAAGAAAATCTTTCAGGTCTGCAGCTGGCGAAAAAGTTTTATGAAGAAGTGGGAGCTAAAATGATACACGAAAAGTTCCCTGAATATGAGGATAAAATAGCAGTTGGTTTTGTTGGCGAAGGCTCAGAAAGATTCGGCTTTGATGACCAATATTCAATTGACCATGATTTTGGACCGGGCTTTTGTATGTGGGTTACAAAAACTGTTTATAGTGAAATTGGTGAGCAGTTACAGGAAGAATATGATAAGTTACCAACAACATATATGGGAATTACTAGAATTAACACTCTTATGGCACAGGGAAGAGTGGGCGTACAGTTAATCGGTGATTTCTATGAAAAGTACACAGGCTTTAGACAAAGCCCTGAAAAGGTAGAAGATTGGATTGACATAGACGATTATAAGCTTGCCACAGTAACAAACGGCGAAGTGTTTAGAGATGATTTAGGAATTTTTACAGATATAAGAAATCATTTTATGATGCAACCTGAAAAAGCAAGACTTGTAAAACTTGCAAGAGAAATATCTGCAATGGCACAGACAGGTCAGGTAAATTATGGTAGGTCTATGGGACGAAAGGACTATGTAACTGCGACTTTGTGCATTGGACAGTTTATGGAGCATACAATGAAGTGCCTTTATATTCTTAATAAAAAGTATGCACCATACTACAAATGGCTCTTTAAGGGAATAGAAAAGTTGCCTATTTTACCGGAACTTGCAATAATGATTAATGATTTGGCAAGACTGCCGGATCAAAGGGAAATGTGGAATGAATATCAATACAACAATACTTCAGTAAATGAAAATGATCAGAAGGCTGTTGTAATTGAACAGATAGCAAGACTTATTATTAACGAACTGAAATCTCAGAAAATAATAGTAAGTGTTAATTCAAATTTCCTAAATGATTATGTTTCATTAATAATGGAAAAAGCAAATTACAACAGAGGAGAATTAATTGACGAAATAATTCATCTGGAATTTGAGGCTTTTGACAAAGTTCAAAATGTGGGTGGAAGAGCAGAATGTCAGAATAATTGGCCATATTTTTATTTGATGAGAAAAAGCCAGTATTTAACATGGACTGATGACATGCTTTTGTGTATTAGAGATTTGTGGCTGGAAAACAAGCAAAAAGGTTGGAACATGATTACCGAGAAATATGGCAGAATGATGGAAAGCACAAGCCCTGAAGAATACAAGGAGCTTGCTAAATACTTTCCTGAAAAGTCAGACAAAACAAGAGCCATAGTAGCCCAAATTGCTGAAATACAGGTTCAGTGGATGGAAGATTTTGCGAAAGAATATCCAAAACTTGCATCACAGGCAAGAAACATTACAAGTGAGACAGACTCTGTATATGACACAAGTTATGAAACATATTTAAAAGGAGAATTACTCACATATTCAGATACGCTACTTAAGATGTACGCTGAGTTTATAATTGACTTGTATAACAGAAATGAAAACCTTGCAAAATTAACCATAGAGAATACAGCTAAATTGCAAGGCTATGATAGTTTAAAAAAGGCTGAAGAAAGCCTTAACTAAATTTAATTTTTTTATGGAATTATAGAGAAATACTGAGGACAAAAATAACGAAAATCATGTCAGTTTATGGCATATAGATGAATGGAGAGTATTATGGGATTTTTACCGATTTCTAAAAAGGATATGAAGGAACAGGGTATAGAGCAACTGGATTTTGTATTTGTAATTGGAGACGCTTATGTAGACCATCCTTCTTTTGGACACGCAATAATCAGTCGTGTGTTACAGGCACATGGATATACAGTTGGTATTATTTCACAGCCTGACTGGAAAGATGACGATAGCATTAATATATTGGGAGAACCAAGACTAGCCTTTTTGGTAATGGGTGGAAACATGGACTCTATGGTAAACCATTACTATGTATCGAAGAAAAGAAGAGACAGTGATGCCTACACTCCGGGCGGTGTTATAGGAAAACGTCCTGACCATGCGGTTGTGGCATACTGCAATCTTATAAGACATACCCATAAGGAGACACCTATTATTATAGGTGGTATTGAAGCCAGCCTTAGAAGAATGGCTCATTATGATTATTGGAGCAACAGTTTTAAAAGGTCTATTTTACTGGATGCACAGGCAAATCTTATTTCCTATGGTATGGGTGAAAAGTCAATCGTTGAAATAGCAGATGCATTAAATAGTGGCATGGATGTAAAAGACATAACTTATATTCCGGGAACAGTTTACAAGACAAAGGATTTGTCGCTGGCATATGATCCAATTGTACTGCCGGCTTATGAAGACATGAAAGCAGACAAGTTAAAGTATGCCGACAGCTTTAGAGTTCAAAGTGAAAACACAGATCCTTTTAACGGTAAAACATTAGTGGAACCATATCCTAACGGTATGTATGTGGTTCAGAATCCACCACAGATGCCATTAACAAAAATGGAAATGGATGATGTGTATGATTTACCATACGAAAGAACTTATCATCCATCTTATGAGAAAGACGGCGGCGTGCCGGCAATTGCGGAGATACAGTTTTCCTTAATTAGTTGTAGAGGCTGTTTTGGTGCCTGTAGTTTTTGCGCTCTTACATTTCATCAGGGACGAATTATACAAACAAGAAGTCTTGAATCAATTATAAAAGAAGCAAAGAAAATTATAGAAATGCCTAATTTTAAAGGCTACATTCATGATGTAGGCGGTCCAACAGCCAACTTCTATCATCCTGCTTGTAAAAAGCAGTTAAAGCATGGTGTATGTAAACACAAGCAGTGCCTATGGCCAAAACCATGCGAGAATTTGGATACAGATCATAGTGAATACTTAAAACTCTTGCGTAAGCTTAGAGAACTTCCAAAAGTTAAAAAAGTATTTGTACGTTCAGGTATAAGATTTGACTATATTATGGCAGACAAGGATAAGAACAGTACATTCTTTAAGGAGTTGGTTCAGTATCATATTAGTGGTCAGTTAAAAGTTGCCCCTGAACATATTTCAGACAAGGTGCTTTCATATATGGGAAAACCGGAAAATTGTGTTTATGAAAGCTTTATTGACAAGTATTATAAGCTTAATGAAAAGGCAGGCAAGAAGCAGTTTGTTGTACCTTATTTAATGAGTTCACATCCAGGTTCTGATATGAAAGAAGCTGTAAAACTTGCAGAGTACCTTAGAGATATAGGATACAATCCGCAGCAGGTACAGGATTTTTATCCAACACCGTCCACAATGTCAACAGTAATGTACTACACAGGAGTTGACCCAAGAACAATGAAACCGGTGTACACACCTAAGAATCCACACGAGAAGGCAATGCAAAGGGCATTAATGCAGTATAGAAATCCAGCCAATTACGAGTTGGTAAAAGAAGCCCTACACATTGCAGGTAGGGAAGATTTAATTGGTTTCGGACCTGAATGTTTAATTAAACCAAGACAGTTTAAGAAAGATAAAGACAGATATCAAAACTACAAAGGAAAAAATAATTCAGGCAAAAAAGATAACAAGAAGAGTTCCAGCAAGAATGGCTCGGGTAAGAATGGTTCGGGTAAGAATTCAGGAAAACATCCTGAAAGAAACCAAGGCAGAAATGCAAAAACAAAGAACTCAAAGAAGCAAAATAGTAAAAATAGAAAAAGATAGTATAAAGTCTCGTAGCAGGTGAAAAAAACATTTGTTATGAGACTTTTTTACAAAAAAAGTGTCGTTCATTCCCCAAAAAGTACCGTTTATCGCAAAAGTGAAAAAATAGCTGAAATGTTTGATATAATGCATACAAGGAGGATGAAGTTATGAATACTTAGAAACAGAAAAAAATTAAAAAAGATGTAGCACGTTTATTAAGCATATTATTGGTGGTTGTTTCGTTAAGTTTTCCACAAAAAAATATATATGCAAGTTATTTAGGTGAATCATTATCGGGTGAAAACGAAAATCTTACAGAAGATGAAATAAGTAGAATAAAAGAAATGGCAAAAGACACTTCTTATATAAGAGATGAAGACGACTTTGATAGCATAGAGGCTTATAATATGTATATAAAATATTGTAAGGAAAGTAAAAACATAAAAAGTCTTTTGCAAAATGTAAATTTTACATTTTCAAACTATTTATTCTGTAAATAAAAGTTATTTCAAAGATTAAAAAGATGAAAGAAAAAATATAAAGGAGGACGACTATGATGAAAAGAATAATATCATTTTTGCTTATATGTTCATTATTATTAATTCCGAACACATATACAAAAGCAGATGGCAAAGTACAGTCGTATGGAGATTTTGAATATGAAATATCCACTAATAACAATAAAGAGAAGGAAGTTGTGATTTGTGGGTATACAGGAACAAATGAAATAGTAGATATTCCGGAAACAATAGCAGGAGAAAAGGTTGTAGGTGTATCTAAACTTGATGGCAGTAATACGAAAATTACAACTGTAAGATTAGCTAAATATGTAGAAAGAGTTAGCAGTTTACTGCCAACTGAAAAATATGAAGTAGTGGAAGATAATCCTAATTTTTCTGTAGAAAATGGCGTTTTATTTAACAAGGATAAAACAAAATTGTTAATATATCCTACAGAAAAAAAGGATGAGAAATATGTCGAACCTGCCAGTGTTATCAAAAGTGAAGGCGCAAACAACAATAAATATGTAAAACAATGGACTTTTTCAAGTAATAAGGAAAATAAAATAATAAAAGATTTTGCATATTCCGGTTGCCCTAATTTAGAGAAAATTGTAATTCCATCAAATATAGTAATTTTGGGAGAATTTAGTTTTGCTCAGTGTAAAAAATTAAAAACAATTGTTTGGAACAAAACATTACAACAAATAGGTGACACAGCTTTTTTTGAGTGCAGTAGTCTTGAGAACATAAAAATTCCAAATACTGTTTTTAACATCGGTAAGAGCGCATTTTCAAAATGTAATATCAAAAACTTAAAACTTTCTAAACGATTAAAGTATATTGAATCTTTTGCATTTTCGGATAACAGTATGCTGAAGAAAGTTGAAATTCCGAATACAGTTGTAAAGATGAGAAAAAATGCATTTCCTAAAACAACAAAAATTAAGAAGGCTTCATACTTAAGTCCTGTTGCAGATAAGGATTATTATTGTGCAAAAGCCATAGTGACAACCACAGTAAAGAATAAAAAGAAAAAGAGAGTCTACAAAGAAGAAAAGATTACCAAAATAAAAGGAAAGAAGAAACAGACTTTACAAAAAGGAAAGTCTGTCAGCTTAAAAACTCAAGTGTACATTAACAAGAAACTAATAAAGAATGGAGCGTTAGGCACAAACATATTAAGTTTTAAGTCTTCTAATCCTAAAGTCGCAACGGTTTCTTCTAAAGGAAAGGTAAAAGCCAAAAAGAGAGGTGCCGCAACAATTTATGTAACACTTATGACAAAGCCTGAAAGTTACGAATATAAAGGGATTAGTGAAGAGGGCACTATCATAGTAGAAAAAATAAAAGAAGCAAAAAAATCATATAAAGTTGTGATAAAAGTAAAATAAGAATATTAAAAAGCAAAGAATAAGTGATGTAGCTGTAAGTTCAAAAAATGAGCTTGCAGCTATTTCTTATTACATAAAAAACGTTCCACAAATGGACTTTTCTAACTAAATATAGTACACTTAAAGGTGGAAATTTTAAAATTATCAAGGAGGATTAGAAAATGGATATTAAGACATTACAAAAAGATATGATCGCAGCAATGAAGGCAAGAGATAAGGCTAGAAAAGAATCAATATCAGCACTTATTCAGGCAGTAAAGAAAACAGCAATTGATGCAGGTTGTAGAGATGATATTCCTGAAGAAATGGTCAATAAAGTAATTTTAAAAGAATTAAAAACAGTTAGAGAACAGATAGATAGCTGCCCTGCTGACAGAACAGACTTAAAGGAAGAATATCAGGCAAGATATGATGTGTTCAATGAATACGCACCAAAGTTAATGAGTGAAGCAGAAGTTGAAGCAGAATTAAAGGAAAAATATGCAGAAGTTTTAGCAACAAAGAATAAAGGACAGATTATGAAAACAGTTATGCCTGCATTTAAAGGACGTGCAGACGGAAAAGTTATTAATCAGTTAGTAGCAAAACTTTGCCAGTAATTGATTTTTCGGAGAAATAATTAGGTAGATACTTATGTAAAAAGCAATGATAAAAAAAGTAACAGCTTTTTTTATCGCAGGAACTATGCTAATCATAGTAGTACCAAGTCATAATAAAGTAACTGCAGAGGCGAAAGTTAATTCAATCAATTATGATTTTTTAAATAATGAACCGGGAATGGCTAGTGGAAAAATCACAATATCCACAACCACTCCGGGAGATTATCAACCATATTGGGCTGATGACAAGGGCAAACCACAGGAAATAATAAAAATAAACAAAACAAAAATTACCAAAATTGGAAAGTCTAAAAAGATTTCCAAAAAGTCTAAAAAATATAAAACACAAATAAAATATAAAAAAATACCAAATGCTTATAAATATGAAATTCAGTATGGAACAAACAGAAAATTTAAAACAGCAAAAACAAAAAGAACAAAAAATACTAAATACACAATAAGCAAGTTGAAAAATAAGAAAACTTATTATATTCGTATAAGAGCATATGGATATCAGTTTGGTGAAAGAGTATATGGTAAGTGGTCCATAACAAAGAAACTAAAGATCAAAAGGAAAAAATAAAAATGAATGATAAAACAACAAAGATACCAAAAGAAGATATATTAGAATTGCTTAATGAATTGGAAAATGAAGAAAAAAATAATGAACCAATTCTTCGTGAAAAAGAAAAAACTCCAAAGAAATCTAACAGAAAAATTAGTACACCTAAGAAGCAGATATCTTTTGAGGGTATTTCATTATTAAAGAATTCTAATAAGAAAAAAGAAAATAGTGACAGCTTAAATATAAAAACAGGGGAAGCAGGTAGGGAAGAACAAAGACGAAAAGGTATGGACAATAGAAAGAAAAAAGTAAAACGTCAAAGAATAATAATCATTGATGTAGTTGTGTTAGTGATTATATTAGGAATGTTTTTGTTTGTTAAGTGCAGAAACAGAGATGCTTTTTCAGATAAAGGTGATTACAAAAACATATCTTTAAATGGTACATGGTACAAAGTTGATATTGATGACATGTATGTTGTGAAATTCACTGATGAAAAATTTCAGGAAGAAGATGTGTTCCATGAAAAATCAAACAAAGGAACCTATGAGGTTGGAAATCATGCAATGAAGATTAACAACAAAGTATACTCAATGAAATATGTTAATGAAAAATCAGACTATGAAGACATGCTGGATGAAAATGAAGGCAACTACGATTTAAAGAATTATTTTTATGTAATTGATAATCAGGGTAATAAAATTTATTACTTTAAGAAAGAAGATGATGCAGCAAATCAGTTGGATTACAATTATCAGACAAATGCTTATTATGAAAAGTCGGGCATGTTTGATGAAAACGGATTTGCAATTGATGAAGACGGTGTGCTTCTTGCATATAACGGTGATTTAAAAGAAGTAACAATTCCAAGTTCAGTAAAGGCAATTGGCGAAAATGCTTTTTCAGCAGATTTTAGTAGAGGCTTAAATACAGAAAAAGTCATTGTGCCGGCAAGTGTCAAAACTATTGAAACCGGAGCGTTCTCTTTTTCAAAAGTTAAAAACGTCGTGCTACAGGGCGGAAGCCAAAATGTAAAACAGGGAGCATACGACGAAAGTGAAATAACGGTGGAGAAAAATTAGAAAATCCTGGATATGTTTATTTGTGGGACAGGGATATTATTGGTGGAAGTTCTCACGAGGATAAGATAGCAGGTAAGTTTAAAATTAAATAAGGTAGTTAAATATAAAGAAGTTCACATTGTGATGTATGGTTCTTTAGAGTCAGATAATGGTATCTGCAAAAGGAAAAATATCACAATGTGGACTTTTTTTGATTTTACATTGGTTTAACATTTCTAAGACTTTTGATTTTACATTAAAGAAATAGTATATAGGTGTGTTGGGGAGAACATCCACACAGAGTAAGTAATTATTAGAGAGAAGAAGGAGTAAAAAGATGAGAAAGAAAATTTTAGCAGTAGTAGCTGCAACAGTAATTACAACATTAGCATTTACAGGATGCGGAAAGTCAAATGAAAGTAAAAGTGGTTCAGATAAAGGAGTAACCGGAGAAATCAATGTTATCTCCAGAGAAGAAAATTCAGGAACTAGAGGAGCTTTTGTAGAGTTGATGGGAATTGTTGATGGTAATGATAACGACATTACAACACAGACAGCAGAAGTAACAAACTCAACATCAGTAATGCTTAGTACAGTAGCACAGAATGAAAAAGCAATCGGTTATGTTTCACTTGGTTCATTATCAACAGATGTTAAGGCTTTAAAGGTAGACGGAGTTGATGCAACAACAGAAAACATTAAGTCAGGTCAGTACAAAGTAGCAAGACCATTTAACTTAGCTTATCAGGATGGTAAATTAACAAAGCTTGATGAAGACTTCATTAAATACATAATGAGTGATGAAGGTCAGAAGATTGTAGATAAGGAAGGCTACATTAGTGTTGATTCAGAAGGTTCATACAAAGCAAGCAAGCTTAAAGGCAAAATTACTTTAGCAGGTTCAACATCAGTAGCACCACTTATGGATGTACTTAAAGATGAATACATCAAGATGAATCCGGATGTATCAATTGAAATTCAGGAATCAGGTTCATCAGCAGGTATCCAGTCAGCAATTGAAGGTGCAACAGAAATCGGAATGTCATCAAGAGAATTAAAAGATGAAGAAGTTTCTAAGCTAGTATCAAAGCAAATTGCAATGGATGGTATCGCAGTAATCGTAAACAAAGCAAACACATTAGATAACATCACAAGCGACCAGGTTAAGTCAATCTACACAGGTGAAACAACAACTTGGGATAAACTTAAATAGTAAATGAACTGAAGATAAAATAAACTCCAGGATATTAATCAAAATTTAGTATCCTGGATTATTTAAAAGTTAGATTAGTCAAAATCAATAGAATATATTGTTAATATTTTAAAGGAGAAAACTTTGAATAAAGCATCAGAAGTAATAATGAAGATAGTATTTTTGCTATGCGCATGTATTTCAATTGCGGCAGTAATTATGATTTGCGTGTTCATGTTTGCCAATGGTGTTCCTGCAATAAAGGAGATAGGTTTCTTTAAATTCATATTTGGTACAGAATGGAGACCAACTCAGGGAATTTTTGGAATTGGTCCTATGATTATAGGTAGTATCTATGTTACAGCAGGAGCAATGGTAGTAGGAGTTCCAATTGGCTTACTTACAGCAGTTTTTTTAGCAAAATATTGTCCTGAAAAAATTTATAAATTAGTAAAACCAATTATAAATCTTATGGCTGGGATCCCATCAATTATCTACGGATTCTTTGGTTTAGTAGTAATTATACCAGCCATTCAAGATATATTTGGCACCTCTGGCAAGGGGATTCTGGCAGCATCACTTCTTCTTGGAATGATGATTCTTCCTACAATTATTAATACAGCAGAATCTTCAATTACTGCAGTGCCGGAGAGTTATTATGAAGGCGCTCTGGCACTAGGTGCTACAAAAGAAAGAAGTATTTTTAAGACTGTTATTCCAGCAGCAAAGTCCGGTGTAATGTCAGGAATTATCCTTGGCATGGGAAGAGCCATAGGTGAAACAATGGCGGTAGTTATGGTTGCAGGTAACCAGGCAATGATACCGGATAGTATTTTAAGTGGTACAAGAACATTAACATCTAACATTGTTTTGGAAATGGCTTATGCCCCACAGGGAATTCATAGAAACGCATTAATAGCAACAGCAGTTGTGTTGTTTGTATTTATTTTGATAATAAATGTATGCTTTTCACTTATAAATAGAAGGGGGACTGAATAATGAATAATAGTGATTTCAGAGAAAAATTAAGAAAATCAAAGTCCTACATAATGAAAGCATTGGTTTATTTGGCAACAGCAATTACTTTAGTATCCATGTTATACCTGATAATTTATATATTAATTAATGGTATACCATACATTAATGGAGACTTGTTTGCATGGAAATATAATTCCCAGAATGTGTCAATGACACCAGCAATAATAAATACAATAATTGTAGTTGCATTAACATTAGTTATAGCAGTGCCGGTAGGAATTGCAGCAGCAATTTATTTAGTAGAGTATGCAAAAAGAGGTTCTAAACTTGTAAAAGTAATTAGAGTAACTACAGAAACTTTGGCGGGAATTCCATCAATTGTTTTTGGTTTGTTTGGATTTTTATCATTTGTAATTGCTTTTAAATGGGGCTACTCAATGCTTGCAGGAATTTTAACTTTGGCAATGATGGTTCTTCCAACAATTATAAGAACAACAGAAGAATCACTAATAGCAGTACCTGATTTATTTAGAGAAGGAAGCTATGGATTAGGTGCCGGAAAATTAAGAACAATATTCTTAATTGTTTTGCCGTCAGCTATACCGGGAATTTTGTCAGGTGTAATTTTGGCAATAGGTAGAATTGTAGGCGAAAGTGCAGCTTTAATATTTACTGCAGGTTCAATGGCAGCAGTGCCTGACAGTTTATTTGCATCAACAAGAACTTTGGCAGTTCACATGTATTGTTTATTGTCAGAAGGTTTGTACATAAATCAGGCTTATGCAACAGCAGTAATATTACTTTTAATAATTTTAATAATCAACGGATTATCACAAATTGCGGCTAAAAAAGTTAGCAAGGGAAAACAGTAGAAATTAAAGTAAAAATAATACGTGAAACAGGTAACTTTAGTTTTCTGCATGAAAAGTTACTTAGTATAATCCGGAAAGGAAAAAAGATGGGAAAATTTGATATAGAAAATATGGATCTCTATTACGGAGATTTCCATGCAATTAAAAATGTAAATTTAAGTGTTCCACCTAATGAAATTACAGCGTTTATTGGACCTTCAGGTTGTGGAAAATCTACAGTGCTTAAATCTTTAAACAGAATGAATGATTTAGTACCTGAATGTAAAATAACAGGTAACATTACATTAGATGGTGTGAATATTTACAAGGATATAGATGTAAATAAATTAAGAAAAAGAGTTGGTATGGTTTTCCAGAAACCAAATCTTTTTCCAATGAGTATTTACGATAACATTGCTTATGGACCAAGAACTCATGGGATTCACTCAAAAGCAAAGCTTGATGAGATAGTTGAGAGAACTTTAAAGCAGGCTGCAATTTGGGATGAAACAAAGGATAAATTAAAGAAAAGTGCTTTGGCAATGTCAGGTGGTCAGCAGCAGAGACTTTGTATTGCAAGAGCTTTGGCAGTTAATCCGGAAGTAATATTAATGGATGAACCTACATCAGCCCTTGATCCTATTTCAACCTCAAAAATAGAAGACCTGGCAGTAGAGTTAAAGAAAGATTATACAGTAATTATGGTTACACATAATATGCAGCAGGCAGCAAGAATTTCTGACAAAACAGCATTTTTCCTTTTGGGAGAAATTATTGAATTCAGTGATACAGAGCAGATGTTCTCTATGCCTAAGGATAAGAGAACTGAGGATTATATTACAGGAAGGTTTGGTTAAAGTATGAGAAATAAATTTGATGAACAATTAGATTATCTAAATAAGGAAATGGTAGAAATGGGCAACCTTTGTGAAAAAGTAATCAGCGGAGCAATTGAAGTTACCATGTCAGATAAAGATGGAAAACTTGCCCATGAAGTTTTGGAAACTGATTCAGAAATTGACAGAAAAGAAAGAGAAATTGAAAATATCTGTATGAAACTTTTGCTTAGACAACAGCCGGTTGCAAGAGACTTAAGAGTAATATCATCAGCTCTTAAAATGATTTCCGACATGGAAAGAATAGGCGACCAGGCAGCAGATATAGTTGAATTATCTAAATATGTGGAAGGTAGCAAAATTAAAAACGAAATTCATTTAGATGAAATGTCCAAGGAAGTTATCAAAATGGTAACAGGTAGTGTTGACTCTTTTGTAAGCAAAGATCTTTATTTAGCAAGGACTGTGATAATATCTGACGATATTGTTGATAACTATTTTGATGATATTAAGAAAAAGTTAATAGCTTTAATAGCCAAAACAGATGGTGAAGGTGAAGAGTTTATTGACTTACTTATGATTGCAAAATACTTAGAAAGAATTGGCGACCATGCCACAAATATTGCCGAGTGGGTTGAATATTCAATTCTTGGAAAACACGATGAAGAAATCCACAAAGATTTAGATGAGAATAAGTAGTAAATAGTATTTATATTATAAGATTTTTATTATTCTAATGAATAGTAAATTTATTATTTAGATAAATAAGATTTGTGAGTTAAACATTCAGATTCTATTTATAGGAAATACTATGTGATTAACCCCATAACAATTATAGAAGACTTAAACAAATTAGTTTTTTAAAAACAGTTTGTTTAAGTTCTTTTTTTGTTTTAAAATATAATTCGGAATAAGAAGTAATAAATAAATGAAAATAATTAAAAGTAGAAAAAATTAAGATTAGTAAGAATTAAAATAATTGAAGATAGCAGGGATAAAGAAAAAATTAAAAGTATTAAAAATAAAAAATAATTGAGAATAGCAGGAATTAAAAGGAAAAATAATGGAGTGTAATAAGTTTAGTATTAGTAATGAAAAAATAAATATTAAGGCTAAAGAATTAATAGACAGACTGGCAGCAACACATAATTTGTCAGTTTCGGAATATAAGTTCCTAATAGAAAATCAAAATCAGGAGCTTGCAGATTATGCAGCAGGGCTTGCTGATAAGGTGAGACGTGAAATATATGGCAATGAAATTTATGTAAGAGGTTTAATTGAGATTGGTAATTATTGTACTAATGACTGCTATTACTGTGGAATAAGAAAGTCGAACAATAATTGTGACAGATACCAGCTTACAAAGAAACAGATTATGGAATGTTGTCAGGAAGGCTATGAACTGGGCTTTAGGACTTTTGTATTGCAAGGGGGCGAGGGCATTGTAAAGGTAGATGATGTGTGTCAGCTTGTGAAAGAAATAAAAGAAAAACACAGTGATGTAGCTGTAACTTTATCTTTAGGCGAATGCTCGAAAGAAGATTATTTGAAAATGTATGAGGCGGGTGCAGACAGATATTTGCTTCGCCACGAAACAGCTAATAGGGAACATTATGAAAAACTTCATCCCAAGGAAATGTCTTTTGATAACAGAATGGAATGTTTACAGAATTTAAAAGAAATTGGCTATCAGGTTGGTTGCGGCTTTATGGTTGGTTCCCCTTATCAAACGTCAGAATGTCTTGCAGAAGATTTGAAATTCATTGAAGAATTCAGCCCCCACATGTGTGGAATTGGTCCTTTTATTTCTCAGAAGGATACGGAGTTTAAAGACCAGCCATCAGGAACAATGGAACAGACGGTGTATTTATTATCACTTATCCGTTTGATAAAAAACAATATTTTATTGCCGGCAACAACGGCACTTGGTACAATTCATCCGTTAGGAAGAGAAATGGGAATTAAGGCAGGGGCTAATGTGGTAATGCCTAATTTGTCTCCGGTTTCTGAAAGAAAAAAATATGCCTTGTATGATAATAAAATTTGCACAGGGGACGAATCAGCGCAATGCAAACAATGTTTAAGTGGACGAATGGCGTCAATGGGGTATAAAATTGTTACTGACCCAGGAGACATGAAATCGCTTTAGTAAGAAGATTAATATACAGCATTTAAGAAAGAAGGTAGAAAATGGCTATTTATAACAAAGAGTCAATGATTGCAGATGAATTTATTAATCATCAGGAAATATTAGATACAATAAAGTATGCAGAAGAGAACAAGAGAAATGTGGAGTTAATTGACAGTATTTTAAAAAAGGCAAAGCCGGTTAAGTCTGCAGATGGAAAGCAGACTCACTGCAAAGGTCTTACACACCGAGAGGCATCGGTTTTGCTTGCTTGTGACATACCGGAAAAAAATGAGGAAATGTACAGGTTGGCAGAAGAAATTAAGCAGGCTTTTTATGGCAATAGAATTGTAATGTTTGCTCCACTTTATTTATCAAATTATTGTGTAAACGGATGTGTTTATTGTCCTTATCACATGAAGAACAAACATATTTCAAGAATTAAACTTTCTCAGGAGGACATTAAGAGAGAGGTTATTGCACTTCAGGACATGGGACATAAACGTCTTGCCATTGAAGCAGGAGAAGATCCGGTAAATAATCCAATTGAGTATATTTTGGATTCAATCAAAACTATATATTCAGTGCATCACAAAAATGGAGATATACGTCGTGTTAATGTAAACATTGCGGCAACTACAGTTGAAAATTACAGAAAGTTAAAAGATGCAGGAATTGGAACTTATATTCTTTTTCAGGAAACATACAACAAAAAAAGTTATTTAGAACTTCATCCAACAGGGCCAAAGCATGACTACAATTATCACACAGAAGCTATGGATAGAGCAATGGAAGGTGGAATTGATGACGTTGGACTTGGTGTTTTGTTTGGACTTGAAGGCTATCAATATGAGTTTGCAGGACTGCTTATGCATGCAGAACATTTGGAGGCAGTGCATGGTGTAGGTCCGCATACAATCAGTGTTCCAAGAGTAAAAAAAGCCGATGACATTGATCCGGATGAATTTGATAACGGCTTGGAAGATGAAATATTTGAAAAAATTGCTGCATGTATTCGAATTGCAGTTCCATACACAGGCATGATAATTTCTACAAGAGAAAATCAGAAAGTTAGAGAAAAAATGTTATCTCTTGGAGTATCACAGATTAGTGGTGGCTCAAGAACTTCTGTTGGTGGATATTGCGAAGAAGAACGTCCACACGATTCAGAGCAGTTTGACGTTTCAGACCAGCGAACTTTGGACGAAGTAGTTAAATGGCTGATGGAAAAAGGTTTTATACCATCATTTTGTACTGCATGTTACAGAGAAGGCAGAACAGGAGACAGATTTATGTCACTTTGCAAAAACGGACAAATCTTAAACTGTTGTCATCCAAATGCATTAATGACATTAGCAGAATATCTTGTAGACTATGCATCAGAGGAAACAAAAGAAATAGGTTTCAAATTAATAGAAGATGAACTTAAAAAGATTCCAAACGAAAAGGTTCACAGCATAGCAGTAGAAAATATTAAGAATATCAAAGAGTCAAACAGACGAGACTTTAGATTTTAGTTTTTTAAATAGGAAAGTTAGTTTAACACAGACAGATTAAAAAGGCAGTCAAAAAACAGTAAGGCATCAAAAAAGACAGAGAGGTAGATAATTAATATGGGATTAAATGACAGACCGGCAAGTGAGAGAGTTCATATAGGATTTTTCGGGTTAAGGAATGCAGGAAAATCCAGCGTTGTAAACAGAGTGACAGGTCAGGAATTATCTTTGGTTTCAGACAACAAGGGAACTACAACAGATCCTGTGAAAAAAACAATGGAGCTTCTTCCAATTGGTCCTGTAGTAATTATTGACACACCGGGAATTGACGACGAAGGCGAACTTGGCAAAATGCGTGTTGAAAGGGCAAAAGATGTTTTAGGCGAAACGGACATTGCCGTTTTAGTTGTTGATGCAACATCCAGTTTAAAAGAAAAGGACAATGAGCTAATAGCTTCATTTAAAGAAAAAAGTATCCCATATATTATTGCCTATAACAAAAGCGATTTGATTGATGAAACAGACAAAGAAGTAATAAGAAACAGCCAGTTGAATGATGAATCCTTTAAGGACAGTAAAAAGAATAGCCAGCTGCTTAATGAAGCTTTTAAGAATGGCGAAAGATGCAAAAATGGCACAGACGAATTGGCTAATGAAATATTCGTTAGTGCATTAACAGATAAGGGCATTTATGAATTAAAAGAATTAATTGGTAAAGTCTCTAAAGCCACACTAAACAAAGACAAAAAAATTCTTGAAGGTTTAGTTGAGGAAGGTGACATGGTTGTTCTAGTTGTGCCAATTGATTCTGCAGCTCCAAAGGGAAGATTAATTTTGCCACAACAGATGGTAATAAGAGAAATTCTTGATACACAAGCAATTTCAATTGTAACTCAGGTTGAGCAGTTGGAGGCAACATTGAATTCAATTAATCAAAAGCCTAAGCTTATAATTACAGATTCTCAGGCATTCAATCAGGTTGCAAAAATTGTGCCTGAAAATATTTCCCTCACATCTTTTTCGATTTTGCTTGCCAGATACAAAGGCACATTGCAAGATGCTCTTGAAGGTGCAAGTATGCTTGAAAAATTGAAGGATGGTGACAAGGTTTTAATTTCAGAAGGTTGTACCCATCATAGACAATGTGACGACATAGGAACTGTTAAACTTCCTAATTGGATATTAAAGTACACCGGCAGGAAAATTGACTTTCAATTTACGTCAGGGGGCGAATTTCCCAAAGATTTGTTAAAATATAAATTGATAATTCATTGTGGAGGTTGCATGTTAAATGAAAAGACAATGCAATCAAGACTTGCTCAGGCAAAAGCTCAGGGTATCCCAATGACAAACTACGGAATCATTATTTCACATCTAAACGGCATACTTGAACGCTGTACAGAAATGCTGTAGTTAAATACTGTAGTAAATTGCTGTGTGATAAATTTAGAGTAGAAATAAATAATGTAAGCAAGATAAAAGAATATGCATTTTCAGAATGCAACTATCCAAACACTATCTAACAAAATCTACAATGTGTTAGAAAACGGTATTGCTCAAGATAAAAATTAAATGGTGGTAGGGCATCCAAATCAAACTTAATCTTATCAAAAGGGATGCCCCAAAAGTAAATTCCCACAAGAACAAATCTCCCACAAACAATTAAAACTCAGCGAATCTTTTACCCATATTTTACCCGAATTTTACTTTAGGATAACTTGAATATTACATTGTGAAATTATTATGAAGATGTAGGAGGGATAATCATGATTTATGTAGTAGAAGATGATAGCAGTATTAGAGAGTTAATTGTATATACTCTAAACAGCATGAATCTGAAAACTGTAGGCTTTGAGAAACCATCTGACTTTTGGGATCAGTTAGATAGTGAAATACCTACATTGGTTATGCTGGACATAATGCTTCCTGAAGAAAATGGAATTGATATTCTAAAAAAATTAAGGAAAAGAGTAGATACAAAAGCATTACCTATAATAATGGTAACAGCAAAAACAAGTGAATATGACAGAATTGCAGGATTGGATAATGGTGCAGATGATTATATTCCAAAGCCATTTAGTATGCTTGAAATGGTGGCAAGAGTCAAAGCACTATTAAGACGTACTGAACATACTAAAAATCAGGAAGATTATTCTTTGGAACATTTGTATGTTTGTCCAGCCAAACATGTTGTAAAAGTTGATGGAGAAGATGTGACATTAACATTAAAGGAATTCGAAATGTTATGCATTCTTTTACAAAATCAGGGCATTGTTCTAACAAGAGACCAGCTATTAAATAAAGTATGGGGATACTCATTTGATGGCGAAAGCAGAACAGTAGATGTTCACATTAGAACTTTACGACAGAAATTAGGCGTAGCAGCAGAGGCAATTAAAACAATTCGAGGCGTGGGCTACAAGATTTAATATTATACGAGGAGGAACTGCAATGAGCATATTCAATGTTTTATCATTAATAGGGGGCTTAGCATTATTCCTATTTGGAATGAATGTTATGGGAGAAGCCCTAGAGAAAAGAGCAGGCAGTAGTTTAAAAGGAATACTGGAAAAATTAACAGCAAGTAGATTTAAAGGATTTTTGTTAGGCGCAGCAGTAACAGCGGTAATTCAAAGTTCTTCAGCAACAACAGTAATGGTTGTAGGTTTTGTAAATTCAGGCATTATGAATTTAAAACAGGCAATTGGAATCATAATGGGTGCCAATGTAGGAACAACAATTACATCATGGATACTTAGTTTAACAGGAATTCAAAGTTCAAATATTTTAGTAAGTTTATTAAAGCCATCATCTTTCACACCAATATTAGCCTTAATAGGAATTATTTTATTGATGAGAAAGAAAAGTGGAAAAAGTGTTGATACAGGAATGATTTTATTAGGTTTCGCAGTATTGATGTTTGGAATGGAAGCAATGTCAGACGCTGTGTCACCACTTAGAGACGTACCTGAATTTCAGCACATTTTAACAATGTTTAGCAACCCTATTTTAGGTGTTTTGGCAGGAGCATTTTTAACAGCAGTAATTCAAAGTTCATCAGCATCTGTAGGTATTTTACAGGCATTAGCTTCAACAGGCGTGGTTACTTATGGCAGTGCCATTCCAATTATTATGGGACAGAACATTGGTACATGTGTAACAGCAATCATTTCTTCATTTGGAGCAAACAAAAACGCAAAACGAACAGCAGTAGTGCATTTAACATTTAACATTATCGGTACAGCAGTATGGCTTACAGTATTCTGTGTTGTAAATGGATTAGTACATTTATCATTTATAAATGACAGTGCAAGTTTAATGGGAATTGCAATTATACATTCAGTATTCAATATTCTTTGCACAATAATCTTATTCCCATTTGCAAATCAGTTGGAAAAATTGGCATGCTTCATTATAAGAGATGCAAAAGTTGGAGATGCAGAAGAAATTTTGGATACAAGACTTATGGCAACACCTTCAATTGCATTGGAACAGTGTAAGAAGGTTGTGAAATCCATGTTTGAAAAAACAGAGTTAGGAGTAGTTGAAGCCTGCAATATGCTTATCAATTATTCAGATAAGACAATGGAAGAAGTTGTTTCATTAGAAAAGAAAGTAGATAAGTACGAAGACCAGCTTGGAACATATTTAGTACAGATTAGTAAGCAGAATTTAAGCGAACAGGACAGTAGAGAAGTAAGTGAAATTCTCCATATAATTGGTGATGTAGAAAGAATTTCCGACCACTCAGTGGCTATTGCAAAGTCAGCCCAGGAGATTAGCGGGAAGAAGTTAAAGTTTTCTAATCAGGCAGAGGGGGAAATTACAGTTATGATTAAAGCTGTAAAAGAAATCCTTCAGGAATCAAAAAATGCTTTCTTAGAAGACGATGCAAATCTGGCAATGGATGTTGAGGCAATGGAACGTGTTATTGATAAATTGAAACATCAGTTGAAGAAGCGCCATGTTGACAGATTGAAAAAAGGCGAGTGTACAATCGAGCATGGCTTTGTGATGACAGACATTATAACTTCATTGGAAAGAATTTCTGACCATTGTTCTAACATAGCAAGTTGTGTGGAAGAAATCGGGCATGGAAGCTTGGACATTCACGCATACAATAGAGACATTCGTAGAGACGAAACTAATGAATTTAGAAGTATTTATGAAAAATACAAAGAGAAATATAGTTTGGAAAAAAGAATAATCTAGTTTGAATTTTAATTTACAAAAGAAGGTGAGAATATGCATGAAGTATATAAAAAAATTTGGAATGTGGCAGACAAAACAGGTAGAGTTTTTCCATTTACAAACAGATCATGGTTCCTGTTTTACAGCACAGCATTGTGGGCAGTTATAGGGCTGATAGCAGGTGGTGTTATTTCGGGAATCCTCTGTTTGGCGAACAGTGGCATGAGCCTTGTTAAGTGGCAGATTGTTATTGCAGCCTATACTGCAATGATAATCGGTTTTGCAGGCGGCATAATGTATATTCTTAGGAATACAGAACCTAAAGATATAAAATAGTTCTCCACGTTAATAATTACATTTTTTTAGGACACAATACTAAAAATGGAGGACTTAACATGGAAAAAAATATTTTAAGAAAAATGTCTTATGGAATTTATATTGTGTCAACAATGGACAGTGGGAGAGCGACAGGTTGTGCTGTAAATTCGGCAATGCAAATAACTGTATCGCCGGAAACAGTGGCAATTAGTATTAATAGAAAAAATTTCACACACCAGTGCATAGCAGAGTGTGGCTTGTTTGCAATAAATTTAATTGCAGAGGACTCAAATCCAATATTGATTGGTAGATTTGGGTTCTGTTCAGGAAGAGATGTAAATAAATTTCAGGATGTGGATTTTAAAATTGTAAAAGAGATTCCTGTATTGACAGATACTTGTGGATACGCAGTTTGCAAAGTAATAAATAAATTTGAAACAGAAACCCATACAGTATTTTTAGGCGAAGTAATAGAAAGTAAAATGTTTGGGAACAACAGAATCCCGATGACATATAGTTACTATCAAAAGGTAGTAAAAGGTGTTTAAAATAATAAATTTTGAGAAATCATTCTTTAGAAAGAAAATGCGCTAAATATTATCAATGCATTTGAAATCTGAAGGATGATTTTTTCCTTCATGTAATAGAATAGGAAAATTTAACGTTATACATATATAACAACAATTAGGTAGAGAGAAAGGCAGGAAGAAAGTCTATACAAAATGGGGCAAGAGCGTAAACATTATACGTTTTGATTTGCTCTGATAAAATAAAGAAATGTTTTAAAAATTGAGTCTGTGAAATAATGTATGTAAATAGAAATTATTTCACAGACTCACAACTTTTACTTTTTAAATAAGTTATTTCGTTGTTGAAGGAAGATATGGCATCAACGCACCTGCAATATTTGAAATAGGCATAGTCTGTAACCACACTCTACCAGGTCCTGTAACCACTGTATTAAATACGCCTTCGCCACTGAAAAATATATTCTTAACGCCGGGAACAGTTTTGACATCCATTTGGCATGTTCCTGACATGGCAGCTAAATGACCTGTATCAATGACAATCTGCTGTCCGGGTTGTAAATTGTATTCAATTACGTGACCGTCAAACTCTGCAAAAGCTATACCGTTGCCTGAAAGTTTTTGCATAATAAAACCTTCTCCACCAAATAGCCCTGAACCAAGTTTTTTTCTAAAATGCATTGAAAGTTCAACGCCGGCCTCAGATGCAAGAAAAGCAGATTTCTGCAAAATAATTTCATTTCCCGGTGAAATTTCGAAAGCTTTAATTGATCCCGGAAAACATGAAGCAATTGAAATCATGCCGTTTGTATGTTCAGCAGTATAAATATTTTGAAAAATTGTATCGCCTGATAAAGCTCTGCCAAACATTTTTCCAATGCCACCACCAGTTGTTTCCATTTTCATATTTGGTGACATCCATGCCATGCCACCACCTTCAGTAATAATTTTTTCACCCTCATCAAGCTCACAAATTACTACAGGTAAAGTATCACCTTTAATCGAGTATCTCATAAATTTTCTCCTTTTAAATAAATAGTAGTCATTATATCATTATGTTGATAAACAGTTACATATGCAGTATAACATACAATGGTGTATAATAGGTGCATAAGAAGTAATAAAATACAAAAGGAAAAACTAAAATGAAAACAAAAAGAAATAATAAAAGGATGACAGCAAAAGCTAGAAGAAGAAAACAGATAAGAAATAGAATTTTACTTGTAATATTAATTGTAGCTGTAATTATATTAGGGGCAATAGGGTGGCAGTACCTTGCTAATCAACGACAGATTTCTAATTTGAAAAATGCCAAGAAGCCGCACTGGATTAGTAAGCAGATAATTCCTGTAGACGGGGGTTCCAGAAACGGTGAGAAAATAATCAAAGTAAACGACATAGTAATACATTATGTTGGCAATCCAGGAAGCACTGCACAACAAAATAGGGATTTTTATGCAGGAAGTCAGTCAAATGTAAGTTCTCATTTTGTTGTGGGAATAGAGGGAGAAATTATTCAGTGCATTCCTTTAAATGAAATGTCTGCTGCAAGTAACTGGAGAAACAATGACACTATCTCAATAGAAACATGCCATCCTGATTCAACAGGTAAATTTACGAAAAAAACTTACAAGTCTTTAGTTAAATTAGTGGCATGGCTTGAGGATAAATGTGGTTTAACAGAGAAACATGTTATTAGGCATTATGATATTACAGGAAAAGAATGTCCAAGATATTTTGTGAAAAATAATGATGCATGGGAAACATTTAAGAAGAAAGTAAAGAAACAAAGATTGAAAATACAGGAGGAGTAAAATGATTACAAAAATAGGTGTACCATTTAAAGGTTTAGCAGGAGACGGTTTTTCAGGAAGTTATAAGGGAATGAGATTTTTCATGAAGACCTATGACAAGGAAAATATAACTGTGTATGTTTATCCGGAACCTTACAGTTTTGAACATACTAAGGAAGAATTGAAAGAAACAATTACCTTTCCGTATACTGAGGAAGGGGTAGATCAATGTATTAATTGGCTTAACGAAAAATATGAAAAAGACAAAGAAAAATGGGATGAAGCACTAAATGCCTCATGGAAATAAAAATAATAGAGTGTATAAAGCGTCAATATTAGCCGTAATTATGACTGCCGTTATGTTTGCAAATATTTTGGAGAATCCTAAAATAAGCGACCAAAGTGCTAACGAAAAAGGAAAAATGGAAAAAATAAGTAATAAAACAAAAACAGACGGAATAAATAATAAAAAAAATAAAGAGAAAAGAATGATTAATAAAAACGACTGGAAGCTTGTTTTAGTGAATGGAAAACATAAAATAAAGAAAAACTATGATATTACCGTAACACCTGTTGGGTATACTCAGGCAATTGATGAGAGATGCTATGACAATCTTAAGAATATGATTAATGATTGCAGGAATGCAGGGTATAATCCGGTAATATGCTCCTCCTACAGAAGTCATGAAAAGCAGGTTCTTTTGTTTGAAAACAAAATCAAAGATTTTATCGGGCAAGGCTATACAAGAAAAGAGGCAAAGAAAAAAGCAGGAACAGTTGTGGCGATTCCCGGAACAAGTGAGCATGAAATAGGTCTTGCAGTTGATATTGTAGATGTGAAGTATCAGCTACTTGAAGAAAATCAGGAGAAAACTGAAACACAAAAATGGTTAATGAAAAACTGTTGGAAATACGGTTTTATTCTCAGATATCCAAAGGACAAACAGGAAATAACCGGGGTAATTTACGAACCATGGCATTACAGGTTTGTAGGAAAAGAAAATGCCAAAATGATAATGAAAAACAATTTGTGTCTGGAGGAATATTTGGAATAAAAAAATGGGCTGTTACTTTTACAATTCGTAATCGTTAAAGTAATAGCCCATTATCAGCTTGCAATCTATTTCTTATCACTTACCTGACTGCCGTCATGTTCTATATGGAAATTATCTTTATAAATCAACTTGGAAATAGGTACGATTTCGTAGCCTTTTTCTTTTAGCCCTTCAATAACCTTCGGTAGTGCCTGGGCGGTATATTTGGCACCATTATGCATCAGGATAATAGAGCCATTCTTTAAGTCCTTGTGATTTAGGACAGTGTTTACAATAGAGTCTACACCGTAATTTTTCCAGTCAAGGCTGTCAACATTCCATTGAATTGTATAGTAGCCACAGTTTTTTGCCTGAATAATCAAATTGTTGTCATAGTCTCCGTAAGGTGGACGGAAAAGGCACATAGTAGTACCTGTAAGTTTTTTTACTTTATCAGTTACTTTGGTTAATTCATTACACATTTCGGAAGTGCTAAGTGTAGGCATGTGTTTATGGTTTTCACTGTGATTACCCAAATCGTGCCCGGCTTTCTTTATGGCCTTTACGTCATCAGGATAGCTTTCAACCCAACCACCGGTCATAAAGAAAGTTACATTGATTTTGTACTTTTTTAGAATATCAAGTATTTTTCGTGTGTCTTCATTTCCCCATGGAGGTTGTAGATAACGCAAGTGATGAAAACAACGAAAATACAAGGAGAAAGGCAACTGTTGTACCTATTAAAATAGAATATGTGTGAGAGGACAAGCCTTTCAGTAATGTAGACGTTCAGAAATGAGCGTCTATTTTTATACCCAAAATGAAAGGAGCATTAGATTTATGAAAAAGACATGGAAACGATTGTGTACGGGCTTCTTAGCTCTTGCAACTGTCGTTACTGCTTTACCGACTACACCCGTTCATGCAGAAAGCAAGCAATACTGGACAGAAAGTGCCGAGCGTGTCGGTATCATTGAAAAAGTAATGAATGACGGTTCTATCGGTTCGACATTCAATGAGGGCTATATGAAAGTCGAGGGCGAAACTGCCTATTGTATTGACATCAATACAGATTTTAAGAATGGCTACAAGACCAGAGCTGACGCAAGCTCACGCATGAGTGCAGACCAGATTTCAGATGTGGCGTTATCCTTAGAGTATGTCAAACAGTATGGCGAAGCTCACAAGGAATTGAACTACAAACAAGTCTATCTGTTGGAACAATGTGTAGTCTGGCAGAGATTGAGCGTACATCTTGGCTGGCAATGTGATAACGTGCGAGCTTCTTATAATGAAATTCCAAAGGCTACGCAGGACGAAGTTTTCTCTGGTGCAAAAGCCTTTGTCAAAGAGAATAAAGGACGCTATGAATGTGGCGGTTATATCTACTCTGGCGAGGGGCAGGAATTAGGGCAATTCTGGGCGAAACTGAATGTTGGAAATGCGAAACTGCAAAAGACTTCCAGTAATACCAGCATTACAGACGGTAACGGGAATTACTCTGTTGCTGGTGCAACATACGGTGTCTTTTCTGATAAGGACTGCACGAAACAGCTTGCCACCCTTACGACTGATGAAAACGGAAATACAGATGTTGCAGAGGTAACGGCTGGCACAGTCTATATCAAGGAATTATCCGCACCAGCAGGATATAAAGTGGATAAAACAATCTATTCATTGACAATCAAAGCTGGCGAAACAGCAACCTTGAAAGTATCAGATACACCAAAAGTAACAGACACTTTGATTGAGCTTTTCAAAATAGATATGGAAACACAGAAAGACAATCCGCAGGGGAACGCTTCTTTAGCAGGTGCGGAATTTACATGGAAGTATTATGCTGGCTTCTATAATAAAGACAATCTCCCTGCCGAAGCTAATCGTACATGGGTTACAAAGACAATCGCTGAAACAGACAGCGACGGGACAACTCACTACATCACAAAATTAGCGGACGCATACAAGGTGTCTGGCGACAGCTTCTATATGCAGGAGGGCAAAGCCGTTCTTCCACTTGGGACACTAACCGTTGAGGAAACAAAAGCTCCAAACGGCTACTTGTTAGACGGTGCATATATGCAGGCTGGCGATAAGTCCGAACAGATAAAAGGCTTATATGTAACACAGATTACCGAGGACGGCGACCTTGCCGTACTATCTGGAAGTAACCAGTTTTCCGTATCTGACAAGGTTATCCGTGGCGGTGTGAAAATTCAGAAACGAGATTTAGAAACGGGCAATACAAAGCCACAAGGAAGTGCTACCTTGAAAGATACTGCTTTTGACATCATTTCCTTAAATGATAATGCGGTATTGGTTGAGGGCAAGTTATACAAGAAAAATGAAGTGGTAAAGACAATTCGTACCGATATTGAGGGTGTCGCTTCTACTTCTTCCGACCTTTTACCTTACGGAAATTTCCGTATCGTTGAAAGTGAAGCTCCCGACGGTTACTTAACTGACGGTGCAAAACCGATTGATTTTACAATCACAGAAAATGGAAAAATCGTGGACTTAACCGACGAAGCCCATTCTATCTACAATCAGATTAAGCGTGGGGATATTGAGGGTGTAAAAATCGGTGCAGGCACACACAAGCGTCTTGCTGATATTCCCTTTAGGATCACAAGCAAGACAACGGGCGAAAATCATGTAGTGGTAACTGATGATAACGGGCAATTCTCCACTTCTGCTGACTGGGCTTCTCATAAGCACAATACCAACGCAGGAAAGACCAGCGAGGACGGTGTGTGGTTTGGAACTTCTGAACCAGACGACAGCAAGGGTGCATTACCTTATGATACCTATATCATTGAAGAATTACGCTCTGATAGTAACAAAGGCTTTGAACTTATCCCACCTTTTGAAATCGTGGTATCAAGAAATAATCTTGTGATTGATTTAGGAACGCTGACTGATGAATACGAAAAAAAAATCTCTATTTATACCACAGCGGCCAGTAAGGACGGCAAAAAGACTATCCTTGCAGGAAAAGAGGTAACAATCGTTGATACTGTCAAATTAGACGGACTTACAAAAGGCACAAAGTATCAGTTGAAAGGCTGGCAGATGTTAAAAGAAGAAAATGCCGAGCTTATCATTGACGGAAAACGTGTGGAAAATGACTATACTTTTGTCGCTGATGATAAAGAAATGAAAGTAGAAATTTCTTATACATTCAATGCGTCTGCTTTAGGTGGCAAAAACCTTGTTACTTTTGAAGAATTGTATGATTTCAGCAATCCAGACGAACCCGTGAAAGTTGCAGAACACAAGGACATTGAGGACGACGGGCAAACCGTACTTATCACAGAGCGTATCATCAAAATTCATACGACTGCTACCGACAAGGACGGCAACAAAGAGATTGAAGCTGGAAAAGAGGTAACAATCATTGATACCGTAACTTTAGAGGGCTTAGAAGTCGGTACACAGTACAAACTTGTGGGCTGGCAGATGTTGAAAGAAGAAAACGCCGAGCTTCTTATCAATGGAAAACGTGTGGAAAGTGATTATACCTTTACTGCTGACAGCGAAACTATGAAAGTGGAAGTTGCTTTTACCTTTGACGCTACTTCCCTTGACGGCAAACAGCTTGTAACTTTTGAAGAATTGTACGATTTAAGCAATCCAGACGAGCCGAAGAAAGTTACCGAGCATAAGGACATTGAGGACAAGGGACAGACGATTACCTTTAAGGAAAAACCAGAAGTCCCAGAAGAACCCGAAACACCACAGACACCAGAAAAGCCTAGCAGACCGAGCGACAGTCCCAAAACGGGCGATAACACCAACCTTTACGGACTGCTTGCACTTCTTATGACTTCTGGTGCTGGACTGGCAGGTATCTTCTTCTACAAACGCCGTAAAATGAAGAAATCATAAGGCGGTAACGGTATGAGGAAAGAAAAATCACGCTCTCCGCCGAAGCTGTCAAACGGCAGACTTTTGCTTATTCTGGCTTGTCTGCTTACGACCTGCAAGAACACGGATAGTCAAGGGTGCGAAGCATTGATTTTACCCTTTACTATCTGTGGGATTGCTGGTACTTCCCAAACTGCCAGAATAAGAAATCACAATCAATTTATCAAAAATAGAAAGAAACGAGGTAAAACAATATGGAAATGAAATATGTCGTGCCAGATATGGCACAGTCTTTTGGAACTCTTGAATTTGCAGGCGAAAGCGAGCCTGTCTTTGAAAGAGATAAAAATAACCGCAGGGTCTTAGCCAGACGAAGCTATAACCTTTATTCTGACGTACAGAAAGGCGAAAATGTTGTCGTAGAAATTCCCGTGCAGGCTGGCGAAAAGAAGTTCAAGTATGAACAGAAAGTAAAACTTGTCAATCCGAAGTTATACGGCAGAGGTTACGCAATCGGGGATATGGGACATACCGATTATGTGTTAGTTGCTGATGATATTGTAGCAGTTGAAGAAAAGTAAAGGAGTGAAGAATTTATGAGATTATCAAACGGGTTTGTTATTGACAAAGAGAAAACATTTGGAGAATTAAAATTTACAGCGGTGCGTGATGTGTTCTTGCAGAATGAGGACGGGACACCGAGTACCCAGCTTAAAAAGCGTATCTATGATTTGAAGTGCAGTCTGCATGGTGGAATTATCCCCGTGTCTGTACCGCCAGAAGTACCGTTAAGGGAATTTCCGTACAATGCAGTTGTGGAGCTTGTCAATCCAGTAGCCGATACGGTATCACGAAAGACTTATACGGGTGCAGATGTGGACTGGTATGTAAAGGCAGAGAATATTGTGTTGAAAAATAAAGGCAATCAGAACGCAGGCAGTCCACAGAACCATACACCGCAGGGACAGCCGAAAAAATAGGCTTACTGAATAGATTTTCATTGTAGCGGATATATGGAACTGTTATAATATGGGTATGAAGAAACGGACAAATAATAAGGTGTAAAGGAGACCAGCTATGAAAGATAAAAACATTTTAATTTGTGTGGGAATAATTATTTATATTGCTATGTCTGGAATTGATAGATTTGTTTATCATATACCTAATATTATTTATATACCAGTTGCAATTCTTGGTATTGCTTTAATTTTAATTGGCTTTTTCAAAGATAAATTTAAACAAGAAAATTTCGATTTATAGAACTGAAAATTAAAGATTTAGAAAAGGTGGTAAATATGATAGGGCTAATACTAGGTAATATAATGGTGGTTTTAGGGGTATTCAGTATTATCAAAGGTAAATTGCCCCTTATCAAAAGATATAATGGGGTAAAAAACATAAAGCTACATTCAAGAATTGAGGGAACAGCTATATTATTAGTAGGAATTATGCTGATTTTTCAATGTTTTATATCACTAGGAAATGTTGAAATAGTTATCATTATTTTATCAATTTGTATTTTTTCGTTGATACTAGAAATTGCATTAAAAGTAATATAAAATTCCCATTTGCAAAACTTCATATCCATACACACAAAGCAGTTAGTCTTAGGATTGACTGCTTTTTTCGTACCCAGAAAGGAGTGATTGATTTATGCGTAAGATTTGGAATAAAGGACACCGTATCAGAGCCAGCGACAAGCACCTTGTCTACCACTTTTCCATAGGGATGCTTCTGGTGGTATTCGTGGCGGTTCTTTTGCTACTCAATATCAAACAGCTTATGCGTACTGATTGGGAGCATTTCAGCTTGTTAGAAAACGGCTTGACGCTCTCCCCTTACAACTTCATAACCATATTGATAGCGACGGGTGTTTGTGCATTGGTCGCTTTTCTATATTACCGCTTCTGTTACGACAGTTTCAAGAAGCTCCTGCACCGTCAAAAGCTGGCAAGAATGGTACTGGAAAATAAGTGGTATGAAGCCGATACCGTACAAGACAGCGGTTTTTTTACTGACCGGCAAAGCAGATCAAGGGAAAAAATCGTCTGGTTTCCAAAGATTTATTATCAAATGGAAAAGGGACTGCTTCATATCCGCTGTGAAATTACGCTGGGGAAATATCAAGACCAGCTTTTACGGTTAGAGGATAAATTGGAAAGTGGCTTGTATTGTGAACTGACCGACAAGACCCTGCACGACGGCTATATCGAATATACCCTGCTTTATGATATGATAGCGAACCGTATTACCATTGATGAAGTACGGGCAGAAAACGGCAGTCTTAGGCTGATGAAAAATCTTGTCTGGGAATATGACGCACTCCCTCACGCTCTTATCGCTGGTGGGACGGGTGGCGGTAAAACTTATTTTCTGCTGACGCTCATTGAAGCCCTACTGCATACCAACGCTGTCCTTTACGTCTTAGACCCGAAAAATGCGGACTTAGCAGACTTGGGGACAGTTATGGGAAATGTGTATCACACCAAAGAAGAAATGATTGATTGCGTCAATGCCTTTTATGAGGGCATGGTACAGCGAAGCGAGGAAATGAAGCGACACCCGAACTATAAGACGGGCGAAAACTACGCCTATTTGGGACTGCCACCCTGCTTTCTTATCTTTGATGAATATGTGGCATTTTTTGAAATGCTGGGGACAAAAGAAAGCGTGAGCCTACTTAGCCAGTTAAAGAAAATCGTCATGTTAGGACGACAAGCAGGTTATTTCCTTATCGTTGCCTGTCAGCGTCCAGACGCAAAATATTTCTCGGACGGTATCAGAGATAACTTCAATTTCCGTGTGGGATTGGGGCGTATCAGCGAATTAGGTTACGGTATGCTGTTCGGTTCAGATGTGAAAAAGCAGTTTTTTCAGAAGCGTATCAAGGGGCGTGGCTATTGTGATGTGGGAACAAGTGTTATAAGTGAATTTTACACGCCTTTAGTCCCGAAAGGACATGATTTTCTACAAGAAATCGGCAGGCTGGAAGAAAAAAGGACTGCAAGCAACGAAAGCTGACAGTCCTACTTCAATTTCAATATGTCGTTTGGGGAACATTCCAGAAAATCACAGAGCTTTGCAAGGATTGTAAGGTCAATTCTGGAAACTTTGTTCTTGCAATAGTTATTAAGCTGTGTCCGCTGTAATTTACACGCTTCACAGACTTTGTTTTTGCTGATATTCTTCTCTTTCAAAAGATTTTCTAAATCAATATATACCTGCATACGCTGTACCTCGTCTTTTCTTTGAATTATAAGATACAACTGTATTGATAAATAAGATGTATTACCGTAGACTGTATTATAATACACCCTACAAGAAAGGACAGTAACAGTATGTGCAAAAAGAGAAAAATAATAACAATCACGGTACTTTTTGTGCTGGGAGTGGCGGTTTCCTATCTGCAATGGGGACGTGAGATTGATGTAGTAGGAAGTATGGGGACTTCATCAGAAAATTTCCATGAAGAACACGTTACCTTTACGCTCAACCGTCTTATCATTACAGATAAAGAAAAGTGTGCAGAGGAAATCATCAAAAAATGCAGGGAGAATGATTTTGCTTCTACTCTGTTCAGCTATGATGTGGCAAAGCCCAACGCTTTATATGGTACGGTGTACCGTTCCCGTTTTTCCATGAAAGGACAAAAGCCTTTGTTTCATTTCCGATATACACAGACAGCGGACACGCTCGGTTCATACAACATTGTTGATGATCCAGAAGCGTTCACGCTGGTAATCGAATAACGCAAGGCAGGACGGGACGGCGACGTGCGAAGCGAAAGGCGACGGCACGGACTAGCCGTTGCTGGTGTGGCGTAAGCCACGCCAGCAGGTAAAACCCCTCGGTATCTAACAGAGGGGTACGTTTGCAAATAGACAATAGACAAAAAACATAGGAAACATAAGGCTTCTGGCATGGTTTCCTAGTAAAAATCGGCTGTGAAGTCGCCTTAAAAAACTTCACACTTTACAGATTGGGGGTATGGTTCTGAATGAAGAACAATGGATAAAAGAATTACGGGAGAAACGGATTGCTTACGGTATCTCACAAGGCAGGCTGGCGGTGGCTTCTGGTATCACAAGGGAATATCTCAACAAGATAGAAAGTGGAAAAATGAAGCCGTCAAAGGAGCTTTTGGAAACTCTACATAAAGAACTGGCAAGGTTCAATCCAGAAGCACCGCTTACCATGCTGTTTGATTATGTGAAAATTCGTTTTCCCACGCTGGATATACAGCACATCATCAAAGATATATTAAAATTGAATATCAATTATATGCTCCATGAAGATTACGGACATTACAGTTATACGGAGCATTATTCTTTAGGGGACATCTTTATCTATACGTCGGCTGACGAAGAAAAGGGTGTCCTTTTAGAGTTAAAGGGGCGAGGTTGCCGACAGTTTGAAAGTTACTTGCTGGCACAGGAAAGAAGCTGGTATGACTTTCTCATGGACGCACTCGTAGACGGTGGTGTTATGAAGCGTATCGACCTTGCTATCAACGACCATATGGGCATTTTGGATATTCCAGAGCTTGCGGAAAAATGCAGGAAACGGGAATATATCGGAAAGTCCAGAAGTTACAAGTTTTACTTGTCGGGCGAGCTTATCAAGCATAGAGAGGACGACAGAGAATATATGGGGCGTACCCTTTATCTTGGTTCGCTGAAATCCGATGTGTATTTCTGTATCTATGAAAAGGACTATGAGCAGTACGTCAAGTTCGGGATACCGCTGGAAGAAGCCGATATTATCAACCGTTTTGAGATACGGCTACGGAATGAACGTGCCTATTATGCAGTACGAGATTTGCTGACGTATTATGACGCAGAGCAGACCGCCTTTTCTATCATCAACCAGTATGTGCGGTTTGTTGATGAAGAACCCGACAAACGAAAAAGCGACTGGAAACTCAATGACCGCTGGGCTTGGTTTATCGGCGATAACAGACAGAGCTTGAAGCTGACGACAAAGCCAGAGCCGTACACCTTAGACCGCACGTTGCGTTGGGTACAACGGCAGGTAGCACCGACCTTGAAAATGCTGAAAAAGATTGATAAGGGAAATGGTACAGATTACATGGAAACAATCGAACAGCAGGCAAAGCTCACAGAAAAGCATGAAATGATAATCAAACAGCAGACGACCCCTGCAAAAGATTTAGTAGAAAGTTAGGAGTGATAAAAATGTGGGTATTATTAAAAGATTTCCTGCTGGTATCTATGGGAATGGGTATCGGTGTAGTCTTGATGTGTATTTTGAATGTCGGCAAAGAAGCTGACTATGAAATGAAACAATTAAAAGAAAGCGAGGACAATTAAATGAATTTCGGACAAAATTTGTATCAATGGTTTTTATCAAACGCACAGAGCTTAGTGCTTATGGCGATTGTGGTTATCGGTATCTACTTAGGGTTCAAGCGTGAGTTTTCCAAACTTATCGGCTTTTTGGTAGTTGCCTTGATTGCTGTCGGCTTGGTATTCAATGCTGGCGGTGTGAAAGATGTACTGTTAGAGCTGTTCAATAAGATTATCGGTGCATAAAATTTTATTGTGGGGCTGATGTATGGGTGCTATAATGTGAAAAAAGAAGTAATCGAGGTGTTCTATTTTGAATGAGAGAGAAAAAATTATTCGTTTATGGTTTGATATGTGGTTGAAACAGCAAGACTTAGGAATGGATAAAATTTTTACAGAAGATGTTGTTTATACGGAAAGCTGGTGTCCTAAATATGAAAATCTTAAAACAGTAAAACATTGGTTTAATGAATGGAATACTCGTGGTAAAGTCATTATTTGGGATATTAAACAGTTCTTTCATAAAGAAAATCAAACTGTCGTAGAATGGTATTTTAAAAATGAAATGAATACGGGAAGCGTTGAAGAATTTGACGGTATTTCCTTAATTGAATGGACAGAAGATAACAAAATCAAATCATTAAAAGAATATGGTTGCAATCTGAATAACTATAATCCATATCAACACAGCGATAACCCTCAATTTAGAGATGAAAAAACAAACTGGTTTTAAAACTTAATCAAATTATATCCATATACATAAAGCAGTTAGTCTTAGGATTGACTGCTTTTTTCTTACCTAAAATCAGATTGGAGTGATGACATGAACGATATTTTTAAGGATATGCAGGCAAAAGTCGGCTGTGAATACATTTCCGACCTGCCCTCTTACAAGCGTAAGGTGTGGCAGGAAATGAAACGACTGAACCCTGCCGACTATGAAGAAAAACAGTTAGAAGATTTTTCAAAGTATGTGTTTGGTATGTCGTACCAGACCTTACAAGATGTGATGAAACAACAGAAAGGACGTGAGGAACAATGCAGGAAACAAGGGTGCTGGTGGAAACGAAAGGAACAACTGGCGAAGAAACAATATCATACTGGTTCGACCTGCCGATAGATGTTGCAGAGTTTGAAGAAAAGTTAGGTATCGGTGCAGAAAGTGGGGATTACCGCATTATCGAAAAGGTGTTGCCTTTTGCTGATGAAGTCCACGAACATACAAGCGTGTATCAGCTCAACGAATTAGATTTTATGTACCGCCAGCTTTCAAGTGATATGCAGGAAGAATATGTATCACTACTTACGGTGTTTGAGAATTTAGAAGCACTTTATATTTGCAGGAACGTGATTACGGTTTATCCCGACTGCAAAAGCATGATAGATGTTGCAAGGCAAAAGCTGATGAATGACCCGACATTCAAGCATCTGTCCGAGGACTGTCAAGAATATTACTTTGATTTTGAAGCCTACGCTTTTCACTTGCAGGAACACGGGAAATTTTTAGTAACGGAACACGGTATCTTTGAACTGCCAGAGTAGGAAATGAGGTGGTGCTTATGATTGATGATATGGCGGTTTACATTGCTAATCTTGGCAAATACAATGAGGGCTATTTAGTCGGTGCTTGGTTCACGTTTCCCATTGACGAGGAAGATGTAAAAGAAAAAATCGGCTTGAATGAACAGTACGAGGAATACGCAATCCATGATACCGATAACTTCCCTATTGCGATTGGCGAGTATGTTTCCATTGAAGAACTCAATGAGATGTATGAAATGATAGAGGAACTTCCCGACTATATCGTAGAATGTCTGGACGAATTTATCAGCCACTACGGGACGCTGGAAGAAGTCGTGGAACACAAGGACGACATTTATTATTATCCCGACTGTGAAACCATGACAGACGTTGCCTACTACTACATAGACGAATTGCAGGCACTTGGCGATATTCCACCCAGCTTACAGAACTACATTGACTATGAAGCCTACGGGCGAGATTTGGATATGGGCGGTTGCTTTATTGAAACAAGCCGAGGTATGTGCGAGATACCATATTAACGCTGGAAGATCAGCGACAAGCATTGTTGCTACTGACAGCGTATTTCTCTTTTAAGGGACAGTCTGAAAATGGCTGTCCTTTTCTATTTTGAAAGGAGCTGAAAGAACTTGAAAAAGATTAAAAGCTACACGGGTATCTGGAACGTGGAAAAAGTCTTATATGCAATCAATGACTTTAACTTACCCTTTCCCGTTACTTTTACACAGATTACATGGTTTGTGATTACGGAATTTCTCATCATTTTGTTTGGGGATATTCCCCCACTTTCCATGATTGAGGGAGCATTTCTCAAATACTTTGGTATTCCCGTTGCTCTCACTTGGTTCATGTCGCAGAAAACCTTTGACGGAAAGAAGCCGTACAGCTTTTTGAAATCACAGATAACCTATGCCCTGCGACCAAAAATCACTTATGCAGGAAAAGCCGTAAAACTGCATAAGCAGATATTGAATGAAACAATCACGGCAGTAAGGAGTGTGAACTATGTTCCCGATAAAATATATTGACAATAACCTTGTCTGGAACAAGGACAATGAGGTGTTCGCCTACTATGAGCTGATACCATACAACTATTCTTTTCTATCCGCAGAGCAGAAATTTATCGTGCATGACAGTTTCCGACAGCTTATCGCACAGTCCCGTGAGGGTAAAATTCATGCGTTGCAGATTGCCACAGAAAGCTCAATCCGCAGTATGCAGGAACAGTCAAAGAAACTGGTAACTGGAAAATTAAAGGAAGTTGCCTGCCAGAAGATAGACGAACAGACCGAAGCGTTAGTATCTATGATTGGGGACAATCAAGTGGACTACCGCTTTTTTCTTGGCTTTAAGCTCATGGTTACGGAAGAACAGCTCAATCTGAAGAACATCAAAAAATCGGCGTGGCTGACGTTCACGGAATTTCTCCATGAAGTGAACCACACGCTGATGAATGATTTTGTTTCCATGCCGAATGATGAAATCAACCGTTACATGAAAATGGAAAAGTTACTGGAAAATAAAATCTCCCGTCGCTTTAAGGTGCGTCGCTTGGAAATCAATGATTTTGGGTATCTCATGGAACATCTTTACGGCAGGGACGGTATCGCTTATGAAGATTATGAGTACCAGCTACCAAAAAAAAAATTGAACAAAGAAACGCTGATAAAATACTACGACCTTATCCGTCCGACAAGGTGTGTGATTGAAGAAAGCCAGCGGTATTTACGCTTGGAACATGAGGACAAGGAAAGTTATGTGTCCTATTTTACCGTCAATGCGATTGTCGGCGAGCTTGATTTTCCGTCGTCTGAAATCTTCTATTTCCAGCAACAGCAATTCACATTCCCCGTCGATACTTCTATGAATGTAGAAATCGTGGAGAACCGAAAAGCATTAACAACCGTCCGCAATAAGAAAAAGGAATTGAAAGACCTTGACAATCACGCTTATCAAGCAGGAAGTGAAACCAGCTCAAATGTGGTGGACGCATTAGACAGCGTGGACGAGCTGGAAACCGATTTAGACCAGAGCAAAGAAAGTATGTATAAGTTAAGCTACGTTATACGGGTGTCTGCACCCGATCTTGACGAGCTGAAACGCCGTTGTGATGAAGTCAAGGACTTTTACGACGACCTCAATGTAAAGCTGGTGCGTCCTGCTGGGGATATGCTGGGGCTTCATTCTGAATTTTTACCAGCCAGCAAGCGATATATCAATGACTATGTGCAGTATGTAAAATCAGATTTTCTAGCAGGGCTTGGTTTTGGTGCGACACAGCAGTTAGGAGAAACTACGGGTATCTATATGGGCTATTCTGTTGATACGGGAAGAAATGTGTACCTGCAACCGTCCCTTGCCAGTCAAGGTGTAAAAGGTACAGTTACCAACGCTTTAGCGTCTGCTTTTGTCGGTTCGCTTGGCGGTGGGAAATCGTTCTGTAACAATCTTCTGGTATATTACGCGGTGCTGTTTGGCGGTCAAGCACTTCTGTTAGACCCTAAAAGTGAGCGTGGAAACTGGAAAGAAACACTTCCAGAGATAGCCCATGAAATCAATATCGTAAATCTTACCAGCGACAAGGACAATGCAGGACTTCTTGACCCATTCGTGATTATGAAGAATGTAAAAGACGCTGAAAGTCTGGCAATCGACATCTTGACATTCCTTACGGGTATTTCCTCTAGGGACGGTGAAAAATTCCCCGTACTTCGTAAGGCGGTACGCTCCGTTACCCAGAGCGACCGTCGGGGCTTGCTCCATGTGATAGACGAGCTACGCCGTGAAGATACGCCCATATCAAGAAATATCGCAGACCATATCGACAGCTTCACAGACTATGACTTTGCACACCTGCTGTTTTCGGACGGTACGGTGGAAAATGCTATCAGCCTTGACAACCAGCTCAATATCATTCAAGTAGCGGACTTAGTATTGCCAGATAAAGATACCACTTTTGAGGAATACACGACTATTGAATTGTTGTCGGTATCTATGCTGATTGTGATTAGTACCTTTGCCCTTGATTTTATCCATTCGGACAGAAGCATTTTTAAGATTGTCGATTTAGACGAAGCGTGGGCGTTCTTAAATGTGGCACAAGGAGAAACCTTATCAAATAAGCTGGTTCGTGCTGGGCGAGCTATGCAGGCAGGCGTTTATTTCGTTACACAATCTTCTGGCGACGTGTCAAAGGAAAGTCTGAAAAACAATATCGGCTTGAAATTTGCCTTTCGTTCTACTGACGTCAACGAGATAAAACAGACCTTAGAATTTTTCGGTATCGACAAGGACGACGAAAACAACCAGAAACGGCTTCGTGATTTGGAGAACGGACAATGCTTATTGCAGGACTTATACGGACGTGTCGGTGTGGTACAGATACACCCCGTCTTTGAAGAACTGCTACACGCCTTTGATACCAGACCGCCCGTACAGAGAAATGAGGTGGAGTGATGAAAGAAAGGGTAAAAGGTGCGTTCACAAAAAAGAAGATTTTCCACTTTCTCAAAATGGCTCTGTTCGTGGTGGCACTCTCCCTTATCCTGCTTTCACTTCTGGGGACGGTAGCTCATGCAACGGGGCTTGTGGACGATACCATAAACGCAGAAAATCTGTATTCAAAATATCCGTTGTCGAATTACCAGCTTGATTTTTATGTAGATAATAGCTGGTCGTGGCTTCCGTGGAACTGGCTGGACGGTATCGGAAAATCGGTGCAGTATGGACTTTACTGTATTACCAACTTTGTCTGGACGATAAGCCTTTATTTAAGTAATGCAACGGGCTATGTGGTGCAGGAAGCCTATAAACTTGATTTTATTAACGATATGGCAGACAGTATCGGAAAGAGCATACAGACCCTTGCAGGCGTTACTTCAAACGGCTTTTCCAGCTCTGGCTTCTATGTTGGCTTTCTGCTTCTCATTATCTTGGTGGTGGGACTTTATGTTGCTTATACGGGACTGATTAAACGGGAAACCAGCAAGGCACTTCACGCTGTTATCAACTTTGTGGTGGTGTTCGTGCTGTCCGCTTCATTTATTGCCTATGCTCCCGACTACATTAAGAAGATAAATGAATTTTCATCAGACATCAGTACCGCTTCTTTAGACTTGGGAACGAAAATCATGCTCCCTAATTCTGACAGTGAGGGCAAGGATAGCGTGGACTTGATACGGGACAGCTTATTTTCTATTCAAGTGGAACAGCCGTGGTTACTCTTGCAATTCGGGAACAGCAACGCAGAAGAAATCGGGGCAGACCGTGTAGAAGCTCTTGTATCGGCAAGCCCAGAGGACGAGGATGGGAAAACTAGAGAGGAAGTCGTGAAAACAGAAATCGAAGATAACGACAACAACAATCTGACGATACCGCAGGTCGTGAACCGTTTAGGCATGGTGTTCTTCCTCTTGTTCTTCAACTTAGGTATCACGATATTTGTATTCTTGCTTACGGGCATGATGTTGTTCAGCCAGATACTTTTTATTATCTTTGCAATGTTTTTACCTATCAGTTTTCTACTTTCCATGATACCGAGCTATGAAAGCATGGTAAAACAGGCAATCGTGAGGGTGTTTAATACCATTATGACACGGGCAGGAATAACGCTCATTGTAACGGTGGCGTTCAGCATTTCCAGTATGTTTTATAACATTTCCACGGACTATCCGTTCTTCATGGTGGCGTTCTTGCAGATAGTATGTTTTGCTGGTATCTATATGAAGCTGGGCGATTTAATGAGTATGTTCTCTTTGAACGCTAATGATAGTCAAAGCATGGGACGAAGAATTTTCCGCAGACCGTATCTGTTTATGCGACATAGAGCTAGGCGTATGGAACACCGTATTGCAAGGGCGGTAAGTGCTGGCGGTATTTCGGGCGGTGTGGCTGGTGCGGTGGCTGGAAGTGCCGTTGCTGGCAAGAGGGCTGAAAGAAAAAATACAGCTTCTAAAGAAAATCGGGGCAATATCACTTCCAGCATGGGACAGCGTGCAGGCTCAAAGGTGGGTGCTGTCTTAGATACGAAAAATAAAGTGAAAGATAAGGCAAACGCTGTCAAAGAGAATATCAAGGATATACCGACACAGACTGCTTATGCGGTATATTCCGCAAAGGAAAAGGCAAAGTCCAGCGTGTCCGACTTCAAGCGTGGCATGGTGCAGGAACAGCAGTCCAGACAGTCGGGACGATTGGAAAAGCAGGAACAGCGTAAGAAAAATATCGCTGACAAACGTATGGAGCTTCAAAAGGCACAAGAAGCAAGGCAGGCACGAAAGACGGACGGATCAGCGACAACGGGAGCTACCCGTCCCCATGAGCGACCAGCCACAACTTCAATCATTCCAAAACCGAGTGCGGAAAAAACGCAGGAAGTGAAACGTCCTGCCACAGCGACCACTTCAAAAGCAAGTGAGCCAGTCAAGACAAATGTTATCAAAGAGCGTCCGTTATCTTCTGGTGCTTCTGATAGAAAAGCGACCCAGTCGGCACAGCCAGCACATAGGCAGAATGTAGAAAAAGTAGTATCGCAGGAAACACGCCAGAATTACACCAAAGACCGCAGGACAAAGGTTCAGCAGACGCAGAGCGTCCAGAAGAACCAGCAGACCACAGAGAAAACTCGTAACCTTGTAACGAAGAAAGGACAGAAGAAAAAATGAAACTGAAACATATCGCTCTCATTGGCAGTCTGTTTCCTATCCTCTTTTCCGTAGTTCTTTTCTTTGGTGTCTTGATTAGTGCGGACAGCGACGACGAGAACAGCAACTTTTCTTCTGGCATTACGGGTATGAACCTATCCGCAGAAGTTTTGAAACATCAGCCTATGGTGGAAAAATACGCCAGAGAAAACGGTATCTCCGAGTATGTCAATGTACTGCTTGCTATCATTCAAGTAGAAAGTGGCGGTACGGCAGAAGATGTTATGCAGAGTTCGGAAAGTCTTGGTTTACCACCTAACTCTTTAGATACAGAAAGTTCAATCAAGCAGGGGTGTAAGTATTTTGCGTCCCTGCTTTCTTCCTGCAAAAATCAAGGTATCGACGATTTGAATGTAGCGATACAGTCCTATAACTATGGCGGTGGCTATGTGGGATATGTGGCAGGAAAAGGAAAGAAACACACTTTTAATCTTGCAGAGAGCTTCGCTCGTGAGAAATCGGGTGGAAAGAAAATAACCTACACCAACCCGATAGCTGTTGCGAAGAACGGGGGCTGGCGGTATGGCTATGGAAATATGTTCTATGTGGAATTAGTCAATCAGTATTTAACTGTTTCGCAGGTATCGGGAGAGCTGGCACAAAAGGTAATGAATGAAGCGTTGAAATATCAAGGCTGGAAATATGTGTATGGCGGTAGCAATCCCAACACTTCTTTTGACTGTTCGGGACTGACGCAATGGTGTTATGGAAAAGCTGGTATCTCCTTACCGAGAACGGCACAAGCACAGTATGACGCTACCCAACATCTTCCACTTTCGCAGGCAAAGGCTGGGGACTTGGTGTTTTTTCATTCTACCTATAATGCTGGAAGTTATGTAACACACGTTGGTATTCTCGTTTCGCCGACACAGATGTACCATGCAGGCAACCCGATAGGATATGCAGACCTAAGTAGTAGTTACTGGCAACAGCACTTAATCGGTGCAGGACGAGTAAAACAATAGAAAGGACTTGAAAATATGTTTAAGAAGAATAAGAAACAGACAGAAACTATCAAAGAACCAAAAGAAAAAAAGGTGCGTACTGTTAAGGTAGGCACACATAAGAAAGCCGTGATTGCGTTGTGGGTGGTACTTATTGCAAGCGTGAGCTTCGGGGTGTATAAGAATTTTACGGCTATCGACCAGCACACGACCCATGAAAAAGAAATCATTGAACTTCGCTTGCAGGACACCAACGGGATAGAAAATTTCGTGAAGAACTTTGCGAAGTCCTATTACACATGGAATAACAGCAAAGAAGCGATTGAAGCAAGAACGCAGGCAATCAACGGTTATCTGACAAAGGAATTGCAGGACTTGAATGTGGATACCATTAGAACCGATATACCGACCAGTTCCACGGTTACAGATGTGATTGTGTGGAATATCGAACAGTCGGGAACGGACACTTTTTCTGCCACCTACGAAGTAGATCAGCAGATAAAAGAGGGAGAACAGACAACAGCAATTAAAGCAACCTATACCGTGAAAGTCCATGTGGACGCTGACGGGGATATGGTAATCGTTCAGAACCCTACCCTTGCACCAGCAATCGAAAAATCAGACTATGAGCCAAAGACACCAGAAGCAGACGCAAGCGTGGACGCTGATACCGTAAATGACGCTACCTCATTTTTGGAAACATTCTTTAAGCTCTACCCGACAGCTACAGAAAAAGAACTTGCTTACTATGTATCGGGAAATGTGCTTGAACCTATCGGCAGGGACTACTTTTATTCTGAATTGGTAAACCCTATCTTTATAAAGGACGGCGACAATGTGAAAGTCAAGGTTGCGGTAAAATTCATTGATAATCAGACAAAGTCTACGCAGGTATCGCAGTATGAGCTTGTGCTACATAAGGATAGTAACTGGAAGATTGTAGGATAAATGATATAGCGTGCATTTCTTATCAGATTTGCACGCTTTTACAAAACGACAAGAAAACTGTGCAAAAATATTGACTTGTAATGACCGAATGCTATAATATAAATGACAAGTGTACTTGGTA
>NZ_DBLZZO010000019.1:0-53457 GCF_057858645.1 Eubacterium sp. | reverse complement strand
TATAATATCAAATGCTTCTTTATCTGTCAACACTTTTTTTGTCATTTATAGTGTAATTTATAGTGTAAAAAGTATAATTTTTTCTTTTATGCTTGCATAAAGGGAAAAATTTGGATTTTTTATACCCCTTCTCACGAGCCTATAAGCTCTCTAATGGAGAGCGATATGCCAGCGAGGGGGCGAATCGGGGGAGCACTTATGTGCGGAGCAATTCGTATAAATGACTTTTCATTTATCACTCTATGCCTACATGCAAGGGAAAATTGGGAGCCTGTTTGTTATTTAAATGCCAAATGGATTGCTATAGCGTTTTCGTTTTCTTAATCTTGTAAGAAATTTTCTACTACAGATATGTCTTCGGGAGTTGTTACTTTTATATTTTTATAATCTCCCTCTACAAATTTTACTTTTGCATGTCCAAACTGTTCCATTACCATTGCATCATCAGTAATATTTTCAGCATTTAATGCCATCATTTTTTGATAGGCTTCCTTTATCATAGTTGTCTTAAAACATTGCGGGGTTTGAGTTATCCACAACGTGTTTCTGTTTGGTGTGTCTACCACTTCATTATTTTCATTTACTATTTTTATTGTATCTTTAACAGGTACACCAACAACACAGGCATTATCTTTTATTGCGCCATTAATGCCTCTTTCTATTATTTCATTTGTTAATACAGGTCTGGCGCCATCGTGAATAAGTACAATGTCTCCTGATATATGTTTTAAACCGTTATACACTGATTCGTATCTTTCTTTTCCGCCGGCTACAATGTCTTTTACTTTTGTAAAATTATATTTTTCTACTATTTCTTTTTTGCAAAAGTCTATATCTTCCGAACCTGTTACCAGTATGATTTCATCTACTCCATATTTTTCAAACGCAAAAAGGGAATACCATACAAGAGGCTTCCCTTTTATTTCCATAAACTGTTTCTTTTTACTGCTTTGCATTCTACTGCCACTTCCTGCTGCAAGTACAATAGCTGATATTTTCATTATCTTTCTCCTAATTTTAAATTTGGTATTGCATTTAAGTCCCAACCGGAACGAACTCCATTAATATATTCATAATATGCTGCAGAGCCAATCATAACAGCATTGTCTGTACATAAAATAGGTGATGGATGATAAAATTCTACATTACGTTTTTCACATTCTTCCTTAAAGGCTTTTCTAATGGCTGTATTTGAAGCCACCCCACCTGCTATTGCAAACTTTTTCATGCCTGTTTCTTCAAGCGCATGCATTGCACGTGTTACCAAGGTATCCACCACGCAATTTTGGAATGATGCAGCCACGTCTGCAGGATTAATTTCTTCGCCTTTCATTTTTGACAAGTTAAGCTGATTTAGTACAGCAGATTTCAAACCGCTGAAACTAAAGTCATATACACTGTCAGTTATTTTTGCCCTAGGAAATTCGTATGCATGCGGATTTCCATCCTTTGAAATTTTATCTATTTTAGGACCACCTGGATATCCTAAGCCTATTGCTCTTGCCACTTTGTCAAAGGCTTCTCCTGCGGCATCGTCTCTTGTTTTTCCAAGAATCTTATACTTGCCATAATCTTCTACCACAACAAGGTGAGTATGACCACCCGATACAACAAGACATACAAATGGTGGTTCTAACTCTTTGTTTTCCACATAATTGGCGCAAATATGTCCTTCAATATGATGTACTCCAACTAAAGGAATATCTTTAGCAAAACATATAGCTTTCGCTTCCGCTACTCCCACTAAAAGTGCGCCTACTAACCCTGGTCCGTATGTAACTCCTATTGCATCAATTTCATCTAATGTTGTTTTAGCATCTGATAAAGCCTTCTCGATAACATAGTTAATGTTTTCAATATGTTTTCTTGAAGCTATTTCAGGTACTACACCTCCATATAATGTATGTAAATCTATTTGTGAAGATATGACGTTAGATAGCGCTTCTCTTCCATTAACAACAACTGCTGCTGCTGTTTCGTCACACGAACTTTCAATTGCTAATATTTTTATATCTTTCAAAACAATACCTCTACTTTTCTAATCTTCAAACATTAAATCAACAGACATCCCATCTTTTCCTGTCTTTGCATTTGGAAAAATGTCTGTAACCGTATCTAAATAAAGCCAAGGTTTTACAAGAGATGGGCTGTAGTGTGTCAGCCACATTTCTTTTGGATTGGCTTCTTTTGCGATGTTTGCAGCTTCCACAAAAGTCATATGTTTGTGTTCTTTCGCTTTTTCTTCTTTATCAGGTTCTCCATACATTCCTTCGCACACAAATAAATCTGCATCTTTTGCAGCTTTAGCAATGTTTGCAACAGGTCTTGTGTCAGTTGCATATGTTACTTTTAAACCTTTTCGTGGTGGTCCCATTACCATATCAGGTGTGAAAACCCGGCCGTCTGCCTCGATTGTCTCGCCTTTTTGTAAAAGACTCCATTTTTTTATTGGTATATCCAGTTCTTTTGCTTTTGTGGCATCAAACTTTCCGCTTCTGTCCACTTCAATTGAATATCCGTAACATGTTATGCTATGTTTTACCTTAAAAGCTTTTATTCTGTATTCTTCAAACTGGATTGTCTCCAAATCTTCTGATAATTCAATAAACTTTATATCAAAAGGAAGTTCAGGTGCAATTGTTCTAAGTGCCCTTACAACTCTTTCTAAGCCTTTTGGTCCAATCATTGTAAGTGGCTCTTTTCTTTCAGCATTTCCCATTGTAAGCAGTAAGCCTGGAAGTCCACTTATGTGATCAGCATGATAGTGTGTTATGCATATTACATCAATTGGTTTAAAGGTCCAGCCTTTCTGCTTTACCGCAACCTGTGTGCCTTCCCCACAATCAATTAATATGTTACTTCCATTATATCTGCACATTAAAGATGTCAGCCATCTTCTGGGAATTGGCATCATTCCTCCTGTACCTAACAAACATACGTCTAACATTCTCTTCCTCTTTCTTTTCTGCAATTCTACAGTTACTCTTTATTTTTACTACCTACAGGAATTCCAAATAAGTTCTTTATTTTTCCTGTCATTCTCAGAAATTAGAATTTTCACAATAATGCTTTATATTCTTTGTTGCTATCTGAAATCAGAATTTCTATAACAATTCTTTATATTCCCTGTGGTCTACAGGGATTAAAAATTCTCCCGTTATTTTGTCGTAACATTCTTCGCACAAATCAAAAAAATGTTCTCTTCCATCTTTGTTTGAAAAATAGTTCCATTTATATTCTACAGTAAAATTGCCTTCTTTTATAATTTCATTTTCTACGATTAATTTCTTCCCACATTTATTGCAAGTCACTTCCACTAATTTTTCATCTTCGTATCTTCTCATAACTTCCTCCTAAAATAAACATTTTTTATTTTATAGGTTTCACAGGTAAAATAATAGTGGAAAGTAATGTATTTTATAGATTTTGTTTCCACATTATAACTGCATTTTCTTTTGGTTTTTCGTAATAATCTTTTCTAATGCCGGCCTCCTTAAAACCATTCTTTTCATATAGTTTTATTGCGGGCACATTAGTTTCTCTTACTTCTAAAGTGAGATTTTTTATTTTTTTATTTTGTGACCAATCAAAGATATAGTCAAGCATATTCTGGGCAATATGCTTTCTTCTGTGTTTAAGAGAGACTGCAACATTTGATATATCAGCCTCTTCTCCAAATACATACATACCAATGTAGCCTACAATTTCATCATTGCACAAAGCTACTACAAAATTGGTATTTTCACTTTCCAGAGAATCTTTAAATGATTTTTCAGACCAGGGAATAGAAAATATGCTTTGTTCAATTTCAAAAACAGCAGGAATATCCTCTATGTTCATTTTTCTAATTGTTATTTTTTCCTGTTCCATATTTTAGTCCTACTCTTTATATTATATTTTATGCTTCAGCCTAATTCTTACTTTTTTGTATTTTCACTACGAAATTTTGTTCTGCTTAATTTTAATTAAAATTTTTATCTTTTTTTCATTATTAATCTCTGTTGTATTTTAATTAATTTTTTGTTTTATTTCTTTTCACACAGATTTATTTTTCTGCCTGCGCTTTTTCTTTGGCTAATTTTTCTTTAAGTTCTCTCTCTGCCTGAGATAATCTTAAATATTCAGGTTTATGGTCTGCCGCTTTTTCAATTTTTCCCTGAGCATAATAGATTTCACCAAGGGCTGCCACACTTGAAGCTTTCTGTCCATTCATAGATGCAGGTGCATAGTAATGCTCTGACTTCATTTGGGCGTCAATAATTTCTTTTCCTTTTTCAACACCATCGCCAAGGAAAATCACAGCTTTACCTATTTTATCTAATTCTTCAATTAAGTCCTCAAGCATCATAATGCACTGTTCTTTTATTGTTTGCATTTCTGTGCCTTCAAATTGATAAATTCCTGTATAAACCTGTCCTCGTCTCGCATCCATAATTGGACAAACAATATACTGTGACGAAAACATATTGTACGCCAAAGCGTCCATTGTTGGAACATTTATGATTGGAATACCAAGCGCCAAGCCGAAGCCTTTTGCTGTGGCACTACCTATTCTAAGTCCTGTGTAAGAACCGGGACCTCCTGATATTGCTATAGCATCTACTGTTTTCATATCAAGTTCAATTGTTTTACACATTTCATCTATCATTGGTAGCAATGTTTGAGAATGTGTTTTTTTGTGATTAATTGTATATTCTGCATTTAAAACTCCATCTGTTGTCACGGCAACTGTTGCCACCATTGCAGAGCTGTCTATTGCTAATATTCTCATAGTCCCTCCACTGTAATCTTTCTATAGTCTAAACCTTTTTCAAGATTTTTATCTATTTCAATATTTATTGCTTCCTCAGGTATTAATTCTTCTATTAATTTTGACCATTCTATGAGGCATACGCCTTCTCCGAAAAAATATTCCTCGTATCCGATTTCATACATTTCTTCAGGATCACCAATTCTATATACATCAAAATGATATAAAGGAATTCTCCCCTCCTCGTATACCTGTATAATTGTAAATGTTGGACTGTTGACGTTTTCTTCAATGCCAAGTCCCTTTGCAAATCCCTGAGTAAACACAGTTTTTCCAACTCCTAAATCTCCATTTAGGCAAAAAATCTGACCAGCCTTTGCTTGCTCACCCAGATTTTTTCCTAATTCAAAAGTTTCCTTTTCGGAATTTGTTTCGTATATCATCTATCCTCCAATATATTTAGGTTAACTTTGTTTTCATACTAGGATACATCCTAGCGTAATGCTTTTTGTGACATATTCTTCTTTGAAATTTCTATTACATTAAAAAGCACAGAAATATGCCATACTGATTAGTATAAACAATATTTCTGTGTTTTTCAAATTTTTCTATGTTTTAATTTGACGATTGTGTTTTGATTTAGCCATATACTTATTTTTTTAGAGTCAATATTTTTATTTTTTTGAACCAATCTCTTTTATAAATGAACTGATTCTTTTGTAGACAACGGCTGTGATTAAACTGTCGATTACACCTTTTAAAATATTAAACGGTCCTACACAAATAAGGACGAATGTAAATTTGTTAGAAATAGCTCCGTTGATTTTTGCTCCCATTCCAATAATTGCATCTAATGGCATGCCGAAAGCTTTTACATAAAAAGGAATTAAAACCCAATAGTTAATGGCAATTCCAGCAACTGCCATTACAAGTATACCTACTGCCATTCCAATGAACGCGCCCATTTTTGTTTTCTTATACTTGTATATTAAACTTGCAGGAACAACAAATGCACAACCAATTATGAAGTTTGCCAAATCTCCAACGTAGGCTGTTGATGTTCCTTTTACTAATAATTTTAATAATATTTTTATTGCTTCAATAAACACGCCTGCCAATGGTCCCATTATAAATGAACCAATTAGTACAGGAATTTCACTTAAATCTAATTTATAGAATTCCGGTGCAATTACAGGAATCGAAAAATCAAATAAGTGTAAAACTAAAGCCAATGCTGAAAACATCGCTATTAAAACTATGTTTTTTGTTGTAAAAGTTTTTTTCATTTATATTACCTCCAATCTATAACATTAATGTAACAAAGAATGTCCCTTGCGAAATTTTACACACCAAGCGCAGGTTACTTTAGTAACTTTTTTCTTTTCGCTGGGGTGGACATCCCTAGCGGGACGTTTTTTATTTAATAAGAAATCACACACGACTTTATGTGAGTGATTACCCCCAAGCTTGACAAAGAGCCAAAAAAAAACAACAACCAAAATTTCTTCAGTTGCTGTTTTTACTACTGCATGTAACAGTAATTATATTCTATCTTCTCTCATCCAGACTTTACTGTCGGTTATGGATTCTCACCATATCATGCCAATAGGCTCGCTGACTTATGCTTAAGCAATCACAGCCGGTTAGGAATTGCACCTTACCCCGAAGAACTTTATTCAATTTTCACATTAATGTTAATACTTTGTTATTATGTTGTCAAGTTTGTTAATAACTTATTCTTCACAAAATACTAACGTTAATAAAATTTACTTTTTTACTTATTTATTTTTTTACTTTAATGAATGCATTGTAAATTGCACGTAATGCAACTTCAAAATCTTCTTCTGCTACACCGATAATGATGTTAAGTTCTGAAGATCCCTGGTCAATCATTTTAATATTAACTCTTGCCTCTGCTAAAGCTGTGAATAAGATTGCAGCTGTACCTCTGGCACTCTTCATTCCACGACCTACTACTGCAATAAGGGCAAGGTTACTTTCAATAAATAACTGGTCAGGATGTACTCTTGAACGGATTTCGTCAAGAATAGCTGTTTCCTTTCCTGCTAATGCATCTGTCTGAATAACAACACTCATTGTGTCTACACCTGATGGCATATGTTCAAAACTTACATTGCTCTTTTCCAATGCACGAAGTACATTTCTACCAAAGCCTACTTCACTGTTCATTTTGTCCTTTTCAATATTAATTACTGACATACCCTTCTTGCCGGCAATACCTGTAATAATATGTTCACATGGCTCAGCAGTTTCTGAAACAATCATAGTTCCTCTATCCTGTGGGCAGTTTGTGTTTTTGATATTTACAGGGATACCTGCTGCTCTAACAGGGAAGATAGCATCTTCGTGTAAAACAGTAGCTCCCATGTATGCTAATTCTCTAAGTTCTGCGTATGTGATTGTGTTAATTGGACTTGGATTATTTACAATTCTTGGATCGCAAATTAAAAATCCACTAACGTCTGTCCAGTTTTCATAAATCATTGCGTCTGCTGCTCTGGCAACAATTGAACCTGTTACGTCTGAACCACCTCTTGAAAATGTTTTGATAGTTCCGTTAGGCATAGAACCATAAAATCCCGGAATCACTGCATATTCAGATTTTGCAAGCTTTGGAGCTAACTTTTCTGATGTTTTATCCCAATCAAATTCTCCTCTTTCATTGAAGAAAATATATTTTGCAGCATCAATGAAATCAAAGCCTAAAAATTTGGCTAATACTTTACTGTTTAAGAATTCACCACGACTGGCTGCATAATCTCTACCTGCCATATGAGAGAATGCGCCCTTTATAATGTCAAAATCTTCGTCCAACGAAAAATCCTGAATGCCTAAGCCTTCAATAATTCCATTATATCTTTCCTTAATAAGATTAAACTGTTCTTCAAATTCTTCACCTTCTGAAGCTAATTCATAACAGTTATAAAGCATATCTGTAACTTTAATATCTTCTACAAAACGTTTACCCGGTGCTGATGCAACAACAAAACGTCTTGTTGGATCTGCTAAAATAATATCTGCAACTTTTCTAAACTGGTTTGCATCAGCTAGTGAACTACCACCAAACTTTACAACCTTTGTTTCTTTCATAACCTGCCTCCTAATTTATCTTTTATTATCCTTCAATTCTAATTCTAGAGATTACATTTCCTAATTTTTCAGCTTTTGCATCAAAATCCTGTTCGCTTAATTTTTCTGTAGCAAAACCGATTTCTCCTGAAATTCCTGCATCAATGTATTCTACATTTCCAAATACAGCTTCAACTTCTTCTTTTGACTTTGTTGTTCTAACAAAGAACTTCTTCTTTGATTTTGAGAAATCTTCAACTTCAAGCTTTTCTTCTTTCCACATTACAGTTGTAGAAACATTCAAATGTCTAACGCTATCAACCACGTCAGATACTACCGCACTTGCTGTAGGAAGTTTGCCTGCACCGCTACCGATAAATACTAAATCACCAACCATGTTTCCACGTACTAAAATACCGTTAGTTACACCACTAACGTTGTATAATGGATGGTCAGGTGCTAAAAGTCTTGGCGCTACTGAACATACAACACCTGTATCTTCGTTTTTGCATTTTCCTAATAACTTAATTGAACGGCCCATTTTCTTTGCGTACTTAAAGTCTTCAGCTGTAATTTTTGAAATACCTTCTGTGTAAATTTCTTCAAAATCAACTGTCTTTCCTTTTGCTAATGAAGCTAAAATTGCAATCTTTCTAACTGCATCATAACCTTCAATATCAGCTTCAGGATTACGTTCTGCATAACCTAATTCCTGTGCTTTCTTTAATGTGCTGTCAAAATCAGCACCTTCTTTATCCATCTTTGTAAGAATATAGTTTGTTGTACCGTTTAATATACCTGTAATTTCACAAATCTTATCTGCTGTAATATGCATGTTCATTGGACGGATAATAGGAATTCCGCCACCTACTGCTGCTTCAAATAAGAAGTTTCTATTGTTTGACTGAGCAATCTTAATAAGCTCTGCACCGTATTTTGCAACTAACTCCTTGTTAGATGTACACACGCTCTTCTTTGCAAGTAATGCTGATTTTACAAAATCATACGCTGGTTTTAACCCACCCATTACTTCAATTACTACTTCTACTTCAGGATCGTTTAAAATAACATTGTAGTCATGTACTAAAACGCTTTCGCATGGATCTCCCGGAAATTCTCTTAAATCTAATACATATTTTACATCAATTTCTTCACCTGCATTTGCAGTAATAAGCTCTTTATTTTCATTTATAATTTCAAATACACCTGAACCTACTGTTCCGTATCCTAAGATTGCTACCTTTATCATATTTCCTCCTTAATTGTGTTTCTGCCCTTCATGGTGCAAATTCTTCGTAAATTTTAGCATGGTTAAATATTTTTATCAACTAATTTTAAGCTGTTTACTTTGTTTTCATAACAAATTATTGCATATTTATTAATTTTTTTAATAAATTACATGGGTTTTTATGCAATATTGTGGTAGTTCGGTAAAGTGTTAAAGTGGTTTATAATACTAACTTTCCTCATTAGCTGTATTAATCCATTTCAAATATCCATTAATAAAAGGATCAATGTAGCCATCTAAAACCTTGTTAACGTCAGTAACCTCCACGTTTGTTCTATGATCTTTGACCATAGTATACGGTTGCATTACATAAGACCTTATTTGGTTGCCCCAGCCAATCTCTTTTACTTCACCTCTGATTCCTGAGCGCTTTTCTTCCTCTTCCTGTTTTTTTAGCATGTATAATTTTGCCTTCAACATTTTCATTGCCTTGTCTTTGTTCTGAAGCTGTGATCTTTCATTCTGGCATTGAACAACTATGCCTGTTGGCATATGAGTAATTCTAACAGCAGATGATGTTTTGTTAATATGCTGTCCACCTGCGCCACTTGATCTATATGTATCAATTCTTATATCGTCGTCATTAATTTCCACATCTAAATCTTCCTCAATATCCGGCATTACATCTAAAGATACAAATGAAGTCTGTCTTTTGCCTGCCGCGTTAAATGGTGATATTCTAACAAGCCTGTGAACTCCCTTTTCAGATTTCAAATAACCATAGGCATTTTCTCCATTAACCTGAAAAGTTATTGACTTTATTCCTGCTTCGTCACCATCTAAAAAATCTAAAACTTCAGTCTTATAACCTTTTGACTCTGCCCATCTTGTAAACATTCTATAAAGCATACTTGCCCAATCGCAGGATTCTGTTCCACCGGCTCCTGCATTTAATTTAAGAATTGCGTTACATTTGTCATATTCTCCTGATAAAAGAGTGTCTATTTTTGTTTTTTCAAAATTTTCTATAAATTCATTTAACTGTTCTTTTACATCTTCAACGATAGACGCATCTTCCTCTTCATTGCCCATATCTATCAAAATTCCAATATCTTCATAATCCCTTTGGATTTTTGAAATTGTGTCTATTTGAGATTTAAGATTTTTCAATTCCTTCATCAGCTTCTGCGATTTTTCAACATCATCCCAAAACTCCTGTTGTTCCATTGCTTCTTCAATTTCGCGTATTCTGTTTTCTTTTGTTTCAATATCAAAAGAAGCTGCAAGTTCTTTTACTTTATCTTTGTACTGGTTCCACTCATATTTGTATTGTTCAAATTCAACCACAATATTCCCTCACTTGTTGTTTTATAATTTCAAGAAAAGGCGGGTAATCCCCGCCTTCTCGTAATTTTTATTATATGAACTTATGCTTTACGTCCACAACAGTTCTTATATTTCTTTCCACTTCCACAAGGACATGGATCATTTGGATAAATCTTAGCTTCAACTCTCTGCTTTGGCTTCTTAACTCCATCTGAGTCATCTTTGTTTGTTCCTGTAACTTCTGCTACCTCTTCACGTTCAACGTTCTGCTCAACCTGAATATGATATAAAGTCTTTACAGTATCAATCTTAATGTTTTCAATCATATAGCCAAACATTTCGAAACCTTGAATCTTGTATTCAACAGCCGGATCTTTCTGACCGTAAGCCATAAGACCGATACCCTGTTTTAACTGTTCCATGTCATCTAAGTGATCCATCCATTTCTGGTCGATTACTTTAAGAAGGACAATTCTTTCAAGTTCTCTAATATGTTCAGGTTCTGGGAATTCTGCTTCTTTTGCTTCATATAATTTCAAAGCTTCTTCCTTTAATTTCTGTTTGAATTCAGACTTTGTATATTTTTCAAGTTCTTCCGGTTTGCTCTTTAACTTAAATGGAATAATTTCAAATAATGACTGAACTAAACCTGCAATATCCCAATCTTTTGGTGACTGATCATCGCCTGCAAACATATCAACCTGAGATTCAATAATTTCGTTAATCATCTTGATTATTGCATCTCTCATGTTTTCACCGTTAAGAACTCTTGCTCTTTCAGCGTATATGATTTCTCTCTGGTCATTATTAACCTTATCATATTCCATAAGGTTCTTTCTTATACCAAAGTTATTTCCTTCAATCTTCTTCTGAGCTCTTTCAATTGTACTTGTGAGCGCCTTGTGATGTAACTCTTCGTCTTCAGGTACCCCTAATGCATTAAATACTGACATTAATTTTTCTGAAGCAAAAAGTCTCATAATGTCATCTTCAAGTGAGATGTAGAACTTAGATTCACCAACATCTCCCTGACGACCTGAACGACCTCTTAACTGATTATCGATACGTCGTGATTCATGACGCTCTGTACCAATAATCTTAAGTCCGCCTGCTTCTCTTGCTGCATCATCAAGTTTAATATCAGTACCACGACCAGCCATGTTAGTAGCGATAGTTACTGCTCCATGCTGTCCTGCCTGTGCTACAATTTCTGCTTCTTTTTCATGATATTTAGCATTCAATACCTGATGTGGTATACCACGTTTCTTTAAGATATCACTAATCTCTTCTGAAGCATCAATGTTAATTGTACCAACCAAAACAGGCTGTCCTTTTGCATGTGACTGTTCGATATCATCAGCTACTGCTTTTAATTTACCACGCTTTGTTTTAAATACTGCATCTTCGTGGTCAATACGGGCAATTGGTCTGTTTGTTGGTATTTCAACAACGTCCATGCTGTAAATATCTCTAAATTCTTTTTCTTCAGTAAGGGCTGTACCTGTCATACCAGCCTTCTTTTCATACTTGTTAAAGAAGTTCTGGAATGTAATTGTAGCAAGTGTCTTACTTTCTCTGTTAACTTTTACATGTTCTTTTGCTTCAATAGCCTGATGTAGTCCATCAGAATATCTACGGCCAGGCATTATACGACCTGTAAATTCATCAACGATTAATACTTCGTCGTCTTTTACAACGTAATCCTGATCTCTATGCATTAAGTTATGTGCTCTTAAAGCTAAAATAACATTATGCTGTAATTCTAAGTTTTCAGCATCTGCATAGTTATCTATGTGGAAGAATTTTTCAACCTTTGCAATACCCTGTGCTGTAAGGTTAATAATCTTATCCTTTTCATTTACTAAGAAATCACCATCTTCTTCGATATCAACACCCATAAGGGCATCCATCTTGCTCAATTCAGGACTTGCTGTTCCTCTTTCCATCTGTCTTGCTAAAATATCGCACATTTCATAAAGCTTTGTAGACTTACCACTCTGACCTGAAATGATAAGTGGTGTTCTTGCTTCATCAATAAGAACAGAGTCAACCTCATCGATAATACAGTAAGCTAATCCACGCTGAACTAACTGTTCCTTGTATACAACCATGTTATCTCTAAGGTAATCAAATCCAAGTTCGTTATTTGTAATATATGTTATGTCGCAGTCATAAGCTGCTTTCTTGTCTTCATGTTCCATGTCTGAAAGGACACAACCAACTGTAAGTCCTAAAAATCTATGAACCTGTCCCATCCATTCAGCATCTCGAGTAGCAAGGTATTCATTAACTGTTACGATATGAACTCCCTTTCCTGTTAATGCATTTAAATATGCCGGAAGCAAACATGTCTGTGTCTTACCTTCACCTGTTTTCATTTCTGCTATACGTCCCTGGTGAAGAATAATACCACCCATTATCTGACAAGGATAATGTTCTGTTCCAAGAGTTCTTCTTGTTGCTTCTCTTACTAAAGCGAAAGCTTCAGGAAGTAAATCGTCTAATGTTTCCCCCTCTGCATATCTTTTCTTGAATTCTTCTGTTTTTGCTCTCATTTCATCATCTGTTAATTTTTCCATTTCAGGTTTAAGAGCTAAAACCTTGTCTAATGTATGCTTATGTCTTTTTAATTCACGCTCACTATGCGTGCCAATAATTTTGTTAATTACACCCATTGCAATCTCCTCTTTAAATTTATTCTGATCTGCAACGTGGTATCAATTGCTGTTTTCAATCAATTCCCATTGCCAAAGTATTTCACACACTATCGAATATATTAACATTTTACCGTTATTAATTCAACATATTAGATTTTATTTTATTGTAAATTTTGTAAACTTTCCGTTAAAAACAAAGAAATCGCTGTTAACATACACTAATATGTCAACAGCGATTCCGCTTACTTAAATATCACGCAATATTCTAGTCGAAGTTTGGTTCGATTAATCCGAATGTACCGCCCTTTCTCTTATAAACCACGTTCACTTCATCTGTTTCTGCATTAAGGAATACAAAAAAGTTATGTCCTAATAATTCCATCTGAATACAAGCTTCTTCAGCATCCATAGGTTTAATGCCAAAGCTCTTTGTTCTTACAATCTTAACTACATCTTCGTCCTCATCTTCATAATCAGCTTCGATGTAATCATTTGTGAAATTGTCGCGATATGATTTTTTCTTGTCAACTAACTTATTCTTATATTTAACTAACTGACGTTCTATTGTCTCCTCTACCATGTCAATAGAAGCATACATATCCTCACTAACTTCTTCTGCTCTAATAATGCCGCCCTTTACTGGAATTGTTACCTCCACTTTTTGATCGTTTCGGTTAACACTAAGAGTAACATCTGCTTTTGTCTCTTCTGAGAAGTATTTGTCAAGCTTACCAAGCTTCTCTTCTACAGCGCCTTTGATGCCCTCTGTCACCTCAATATTTTTTCCGAAAATTTTAATTTTCATGGTACCACTTCCTTTCGTTATCTAGTAACTAGATTATACCATAAACCACCTACTTTTAACAACGAAAATCACACATTTTTCATTAGTTATATTTTTAACTATCTTTTTGTGCATTTTATACAATTTTTGCGGTTTTTCGTACATTCGATTACATTTAACATAAATTTACCATTTTCTAGTTATTAACATGTATTAACATAGGTTTTTTTTAGATTTTATGGGTTATTAACCGACTTATTAACATTATTAACTTTTTTCACACAGATTTTATGTAAATCTTTGTCGAATTATAAAAGAACAGATGTTTTGTGGGGAAGTTATGAAATTGTGCATTTTTCACATATATCCTTGACAAATGTGGTGACTTTAGTTTTATAAAACAGGCTTTTTGAGAGATAAAAAAAGACCTACAACATATAGTAACATAAGCCCTATATGTTGTAGGTAATAATGCTTTTTTATTAAATTAGTTTATGATTCTTCTTGCTGCACAAGGTGAACCCATACCACTTATTATAATTCCTGTTTCTTCTGTTGATGCATGTATTATCTGACCACCGCCAATGTACATTGCAACGTGAGAAATTGTTGAACTATTATATTTGTAGAATAATAAATCACCTGGCTGTAATGAACCTAATGAGACAGCTCTTCCGTTGTATACCTGAGTATATGATGATCTGTTAAGTGAGTATCCAAAGTGTGCATATACTGACATTGTAAATCCTGAACAGTCTGTTCCGTTTGTTAAACTTGAACCGCCATATACATACGGATTACCTAAAAACTGCTTTGCATAAGCAACTACTGCAGATGCCCCGCCTGATGATGTCTGAGTATTATTATTCTGTGGTGCCTGTGTTGTCTGCTGTCTTGTTGTTTTTGGTGCTGTATATGTATTACTGTTAGTATTTGTATTCTGTCTTGGCTGTGCTTCACCTATTTCTTCTTCCTCAGAAGCTCTCTGCTGTGCCTGAGCCTTAGCCTTGGCCTTGGCTGCTGCCTGAGCTGCTTTTCTTGCAGCTTTCTCTTTTTGTCTCTGTGCTTTCTTAATAGCCTTTTCTTCCTTCATTGTAACTGCTGTGTCCATATCAACACTAACTTTTACAAAATCTGCTGAAACCCAACCACTAACGCCATCGGCGATCTTAATCTTTACCCATTTGCCATCAGCGCTGTATTTTCTAATTGAATAATCTTCGTTACGATATACGTTTGTAACAATATCTGACTTAGTAGATGACTTTTCTCTAACGTGAACACCTGTTGCTGTTACATTAGCAAAAACATAACCATTATCTAATGCTCTTGACTGTGCCTTGTTACCTGTTACAAAAAATTCAGCCTTAATGTATCCTGTACAATTACCAGACTTTATCTTGTACCAGCCATTGCTTGTCTCTTCAATGATTGTGGCTCCACAGTTATTATAAATCTTACCAACTCTTTTTCCTTTTGCTGAAGGTCTTCTTCTAACATTTACATAACCTTCGCTACCACCTTCAACCTTTGCGATGGCAATATTGGAAAATAATTTGTTTTCGTTTGTTGTCTTTTTGCTTTCAACCTTTGTTGTTTTGTTTTCTGTCTTCTCAGGTGCCGGAAGATATGATGACAAACCGTCTTCACTTCCTGTGCTTGATATGTAATTCTCAATATCAACTGCTGCTCCTGCACTTGCCATTTCCGTATTTAAGTCATCAGCAAGCATTGGTTGTGCAAGGGCAAATGTCATAGCTAATGCAAAACATCCTCCTGCAATTTTCTTTGCACAATTGTGCTTCATTATTATACGCCTCCATAAAATATATTTTAACATAAAATGTTACAATAGTATTACAATAATAACATTGAAAAAAAAATCTGTCAACCTATACCTGAATGTGGTATTGTATGTGTATAACAATTCAGCCATGCACATAAAAACAGGAAGGCAAAAAAAGAATGCTTGCATTCTTTTAAGCATTACTGTTTTTATGTATTTGGAGAATCCAAATCAGCGAGATGAAACGAAGTGGAATCGAGCTGCATGGCTGAATATGTAGGCAGGCTGCTTGCGAGATGAAGCAAAGCGAAATCGAGCTGCATGGCTGAATATATAGGCAGGCTGCTTGCGAGATGAAGCAAAGCGAAATCGAGCTGCATGGCTGAATATGTAGGCAGGTTGCTTGCGAGATGAAAGGAAGGGAAAACATGAAAAAAACTGCTATTGTTACCGGAGCATCAGGAGATATTGGAAAAGAAATTGCAAGATTTCTTTTAGAAAAAAATTATACTGTTGTAGGTATTTATTTTAATAATAATGAAGCTTTAGACGAATTAATTGATATTTATGGAGATAATTTGCATACTCTTAAATGTGATTTGTCTTCTTTTTCCTGCGGCAAGGAAATTGCAGACTATATTAGTGAAAATAATCTCAATGTGAATCTTCTTATTAATAATGCGGGGATTTCTATAATTGGATTATTGCAGGACTTAAATGAGGATTCATGGAACAAAATATGGAATACAAATGTTACTTCTGCTATTTCTGTTAGTCAGGCATTAATACCTTTATTTTTGAAGCAGGGTTATGGTCAGATTATTAATATATCATCTGTTTGGGGTAATTGTGGTGCTTCCTGTGAAGTTGCCTATTCTACAACAAAAGGTGCCATTAACACTTTCACTAAAGCTTTAGCAAAAGAGCTGGCACCTTCTAATATTCAAGTTAATGGAATTGCGTGCGGTATCATTGATACCAAAATGAATTCACATTTAGATTCTGAGGATATCGCTTCTATAATAGAAGAAATACCTGTTGGCAGACTGGGCACACCTGAAGATGTAGCCAAAACTGTATATTCCATAAGTGAAGCTGGTTCTTATCTAACCGGGCAAATTATTACTCTAGACGGCGGTTGGACAAGTTAATTGTCCTTTCCGCTATATTCACAAGACTATTCCTTGCTATAAAGTAAAAGATTAATTATTTCTTGTGAACGTGATGACAAGTTAATTATTTTTTATCAAGATATTCCATATCTTCATTGCTTATTTCAAAATCAACCTGTACGTTAGAAATAATTCTTTCTTCCTTAGTTGATTTTGGAATAGCTATTGCATCTTTTTGAATACAATATCTAACACAAATCTGTGGAATTGTTGCGTTGTATTTTTCAGCAATTTTTGCAACATATTCATCATTTACCAAGCCACCTGTTGCAAGTGGTGAATATGCCATTAACTGAATGTCATGTTCCTTACACATAGCAACTACTGCTTCCTGTCTGTTTCCAATATGGAAGTTTCTTTAAGTATCATTTATTTCTACTATCCTTCTATATATTTTTTATTGAATAATAATTCCGTTTTCGTATTCTCTTATTCTGCATGCATCACCTAAATTTTCAGTTGCTGTTCCACTTTTGTTTATAATGTGGGAAATCTGTCCCTGACCGTTTAGTTTTACTGTGCATGTGTTATGTAGCTTAACTCCTTTTCTATCAGGAACTTCCACTGCTGATGTAATGTCTATGTCACTGTCTCTGTTATAACAGTAAACACCTATGCCGTAGCTCTCAAACTTTTTAACACTGTCTACAACTTTAATTGAAGCACAGCCGTTGACTTTTCCATTGTGGCTTTTATAGGCTTCCTGCTTTGGCACATCGTATGGCAACTCACTTTGGTAAAAGAATAATTTACCATTTTCGCCATTCCAAATAGTCTGATATTCCTTAAAGTGTTCCACAAACAAACCATACATTGTTACATTATCACCGTTAATGATAATTCCGTTAGTTGCTGTGTTAACGTCCCAACCTACATTTGTGCTATGGTCAGCTCGCCATACCCAGAAATTATCGCCTATTACGTTATTGCTGTTAATTGTTACGCAGTTTTTAACCTTGCCTGCGTACTTTCCACCACCAACTCTAAAGTACACATCACTAAAAGAAAGTGGATTTTTTTCATGAGATACATTTGTTTTCTTATCGCCAACCTGTAATAATGTTTCTGACTCTTTTTCACCTGCATCAAACAAAAGTCCGCATACCTTTATACCGTCTTCATCTGAAACATTCATGACAACATTTCCTTTTGAAGCTTCAAGTGTAGCCAGTCCCATACCGTAAATAATTGTATCTTTCTTTGTTACTTTTAGAGTTTCTTTTATATTATAGATGCCCGGTGTAAATAAAATATTCTTTCCGTCAGCTAAAGCCTTGTTTAATGTTTTGCTATTGTCTTTGTCAGGATTTGCAATGTAAAAAGTGTTTAGGCTGTAAAATGTGCCTGTTACACCATTTTCCCATGAAATGCCTTGTGCATTTTTGCGAAGTTTTGGAACCATAACCCCATAGCCTTTGTCATTATCGTAGCAAATATATGGCTTCTCCTGTACTACCGGTGACTCTTCCACTACTGTATATGGAGCGTATGGCCACTCTCCTGAAGGATTACTGTAAGCTTCCTCGCCTACAAAAACCATGTTCCAAACACCGTTTTCCCAGTTGTTCCACTGATTATTTCTACATAAATACTGCTGCTGTGAACCTGAAGAAACTGTCCCGTCAAATTTGCTGTCTGCAATAAAACCGCCACTTGACCAGCCTTCTCCATCACTTAAAACAATCCCATCACTTGAATTAACTCGTCGTAATGAAACTGCCTGAGAATTAGCCCACATACAATATTTATTAATGGAAAAGTTTTCTGCACTTCTCCAGAAGTTACATGTTGCATTTGTGCCCATCCACTTTGCATCGACCCATAATTGATTAATATTAGTATCTGTAGGTTCAATTCCTAAACCTGAAACCTGAGTATAAAATCCTACTTTTACAGATAATGATTTATCATACTTACCGGATTTAAACAAAAGTGCATATCGCTCATCACCAAACTGATTTGACTCCTGTTTTTTGTACACCGAATCTATTTTGTTCTGTGCATCTTCTATTTTGTCTTTGCTGTCAAAAACATAAACATTATCTCCGAAAATCTTGTTGTCAGTTACAGGATTTCCTTTTGAAACGTATGTTATTTTTTCTTTAGATTCCTTTGCACTATCGCTGTTATTTTTGCTATTATTTTTGCTGCCACCGCAACCTACCATGGTAAAAGCCAACAACGCAGCTAATGCCATAATCAATCCTTTTCTCATAATTTTAATAATCCTTTACTAAATATACTGCATGTCTCGTTGTCACAATAAGATTGTTTCTCTTCTCCCCTCCAAAATCAAAAGTTGTAGGTCTTTGTGGCAACTTAATTGTGTCTGACAATTTGAAATCTTCATATATTTTAATATTGTCATCTGCCACGTAAATTTTATTGTTAAACTTTCTTACTTTATAATCGCCCTCTTCTATAATCGGAACCGGGTTCTCCAGTAAACCGTCTTCTGTAATATCACACTGCCATACGCGCTTGTACAATTCATCTACTGAATATAACTTTCTTCCCGGCTTTGATCTTGATAAATTATTTGCTCTCATTAAATCATAGTGGCATGGGATAATTGTCTTTCCGTCTTTTGCCAAAAATGCCTTCTTTGGATTGTAGGTAACAACCTGTTCAAAGTCATTTCCATCTCTCCAACGGTTTCCCGGATATAAAACTCTTTCCGGTTTAATATCGCCTATATTGACTTTGTGCAATTTCTCAATGTCACCATTTTTGTCAATTGTAAATGCCACAACAATTGCTCTGCTGTCATACCAGAAGCCATAAGATGTGCCATAGCTGTCAGGTGGTAAGTTGTTTATTATTTCCTTGCCATTTAAAGTAGCTTCTCTTGGAATTGAATATTCACCAACTACAACAATATTGTCTCTTGTGTCAAAACCAATAGAATTAATCTTGAACGGTGATTCAAAATACATTGTCATCTTCAGGGTTTTGCCATCTATTCGATAAATCTTCTTGTCTAAGCTATCAAGGAAATAGAAGTTACCTCTGCCGTCACAACAGCCACCATCAGCAAATCTAAATCCACTGTATAATAATTCATTACTATATTTATTTTTGGAATCCATTGAAAATTCAACTACCGTATTTCTTGTTATGTGACTTGTTTCTTTTCCAGTAACTTCAATTCTTGCCGCCTGCCAAGGTCTTACCTCAATGCCTGTATTAACATCTAATAGGAAATTGTCTATTGTATATTTCATCTGAGAATAATTGTGTACATTAAGGAATTTAATGTTTTCACAATCCCAGGTTTTGACACAATATGGATAAGGCTTGTTTACAAATACAGTTCTGAAACAGTAGGTTGATGCAAAAGTAATATCCTTACAATTATGTAATTCTATTGGCTGTGCAAATTCGCCCTCTGCTTTTTCCTCTTCACTTTGGAAACCATAAATTGTTACGTCTTTTGCCTTTATCATTCTAATTTCGCATCTTTGATGATGTTCTAAGGACAAACAGTAAATTCTAATTGGAGAACTGTTTTTCTCAATTTGAACACCTGCTGTAACATAAGGGCTGGCTGACCAAACGTCTTTAAAAATACCTCCACCATTTCTGATTAACAAACTTGGATATTGATAGTCCCATATTTTCTTAAGGTCAGCGTCTCTTGCTCTTCCTCTGTCGTATGGCATTTCAAAGTCGCCTGTGCCTTTGACCAAATTACCATGACCACCAAAGAATTTCACGTCGTTCATATATGAATCGCCGTTGGCACACCAGAACACACCACATGCTCTAGGATTTCGACCACCTGTGTACACGCCTAATCCAAAGAGAATATTCTTTCCGGTTGATGTCTTTATGAAAGGTTTTACCTTTCCAAAACCTGTAAATTTCTCTGCATTTTCTTTTAATACTAATCTTGTGGAAACCGGATTCATACCAACAAAAGAAGTATCCTCTTTTAAAGTAATTGTGTCTGTTAAAATGTATTCTCCCTGTGGGAAATATATTGTCTGATACTTTTCAACTGCATTCTTTAAGGCTTCTGTATCATCTGTAACGCCATCACCTTTCAAGCCTAGATCTTTAGCATTTGCCCACAATTTCATCTCCTGAAGTACCGGCAGGTCTGTTTTTAAAATAGAATAATCCACTTCTCTTGCATAGCGGTAAATTTCATCGTGGAACTGTTTGTCAGGATTAATGTCACTTGCCACAATTCCATGGGTATACTTTTTCAATCTGCACTGGTAATCTTCGCTGTTTATTTTTCTTCCTGTGTCTTTAAAAGAAACAATATTTTCCACTGCCCTCAGATAACAGTTTTTTACATTAATCTGTGTAAGCTGATTTTTCTCCTGAGCAATGTCCAAAAATGTATTCATGTCCTCAAATATTGAGTCTTCTATAATTAATTTTTCAAAATAACCTTCATCAACATCAATGAACTTGGATGTGTTAGTGCTGTGAGCTCTTATTATATTAAGACCTGCTTCGTGGGTTCTAATGGCTGCTGCAGTCTGACCGTTAAACCTTACATCAACCATAACAAAAGGCCAGCCCGGAGAACACTTTGTAGTAACGATGCCATACTTTCCACCATTAATGAAAATATCTTCCATTTCGTTTCCAACATCGTAAATGCCTGCCATTCCTGACTCAACATTAATATCGATATGATTAATGAAACAATGCTGTGCGTAATGAGTTCTAAAAGCCACTGCCTGAGAATTGCCCCTGCCCAGACTTACATTTACGTTAGACATTGCACTGTAAAAAGTTCCCGGATTGGCATCCTGAATACGACTTTCGTCCTCTTCCATTTTGTTAGTAAACCAAAACAGATATTTAAAACCACCTTTTTGTTCAGGATGTGGTTCATCAAAACCATCCGCATTATCCTGTAAAATAAATTCAGGTCTGTTCTTGCCATAACCTATAATTCGTACTGCTTTTGGAACATAGATTGTTCTACTAAGAAGGTACTTACCTTCAGGCACAAATAGCACTCCATATCCATCCTGTTTTACAACAGCGTGGATTGCTTCCTGTAACTGCACACTTACATCTTCCGTTCCATCATTTTTAATATTAAAATTGTCCTGTGTAAAATACACAGCTTTACCATCCGTTAGTTTTTCCTTATAAAATGACACTCCATTCATACGCTATACCGATTCCTTTTTATAATTTATGATTAGGTACAACTGCATACATTACAAAATCCTCTGTACCTTTATTTACCATTCCATGACTATGTCCCATTGGACAATAATGAACTGTACCGGGTTTTAAAATTTCTGTCTTCCCGTCCATTATTACTTCCGCTTCCCCTGAAAGTGCAAAAACTACTTCGCTGTTATTTTCGTGAGTGTGAACACCTATGGAAGCTCCCGGAATTAAAGTGCCTTTCATTAATTTTAAATTGTCGTCCACATGCATTTTGGCACTAATCTGTTTTTCTCCACCATAAAAATTAGGAATTACTGTATCTTCCATCTTACTAAATTCAAAAATCATAATCTGTCTCCTTTTTTACTGTTTATTTTTATATTAAAATATCTATTTGATTCCTTTTGCAAGTGCGTTCTTTTCAATACTTTTCTTAATGTTTTCCATTTTTTGGTCTAAATCGGCACACTTTAGGGCACACTCTGTTAATTCTTTTGACAATTTTTCAAGGATATCCTCATCTAAATCTTTCTTGTATCTTAATTTGTGCTCAAGACTTGCCCAAAAATCCATAGCAATTGTTCTAAGCTGAACTTCTACTTTCATGGCTCTTTTTTCGTTTTCCAAAAATATTGGTACTTCAACAATCAAATGAAGACTCCTGTAGCCACTTTCTTTAGGATTTTTAATATAATCCTTCTTTTCGATTAATGTTATGTCATCCTGCTGTAACAGTAAATCTGCCATTTTATAAATATCTTCCTTAAAAGAACAAATTATTCTAATTCCTGCAATATCAAAAATATTTTCCTCAATTCCTTCTGTTGTCATTGGAATATTTTTCTTTCGCATTTTTTTCATTATACTATCCGGTGACTTAAGTCTTGACTTAATTGCCTCAATAGGGTTCTCGTCATAACGTAGTGAAAACTGTTCGTTTAGCACCTTAAACTTAGTTTCCACCTCCATAATGGCACATCTGTAATAGGTCATTAGTCTGTTATAAGACAATGTACCCTCTTTTATTTTCTCTAGATGTTCTTCCTTTGTTAGTTCATTAAAAAAATGATCCTTTAAATGTTCTACAATCATATTTTTCTCCTGTTCCATTTATATATAATCTCTTTGCGTGTAAGCTATTTATATAAATATATTTACTATTCAACCAGAGTTATCATTTAACTAGGGTTAATTTTTATTATTCAATTTTATCCGACCTGCAAACTTGCTATAATTATACCATTTAGGAGTAAAATATGAAACGATTTTTTAACAATATTTAATCCTGAATAGCCACTACTCAATTTTGCAATCACTGGTTAAAACATAATTTTTTAGTGTTTGTATGACTTGAAAACACATTATTCCCAACTGATTTTTGCCATATTAAATAAGCTGCACGCTAATTGTTTAGTGTGCAGCTTATTTAATAATTAATATTTATTTTGCATACATAGCCGATATATATTCATTATCGTCTACTTCTACTTCTGTTCTGTTTTTTTCTGTTAATTTATCTTTTTCCATTATGTATTCAACTATTTCATCATCAAAGTTTACAATATATAATTTATTTCCTACAACATCATACTGTATAGCACATGAATTAATATTATACTCTGTTTCGATTTTTTCTAAATCCATATTATACTTTATAATTTTTGAATCATTGTTTTGTGCATGCATAGATGCCACTAATACATACAAATAATTCCCTACGCCCTTTACCAATATAGGATCAGTATACTTTAAAGTTTTTATTTTTATTTTATGAACCTTGTTATTTTTAACATACAACAGGCTTTTTCTCCCCGGCATATAGAGCTTATTTTTATATTCATAAAAAGATAAAGGTTCTGTATCTTCGTCACAATATTTCGTCAACTCTATTTTATTACCTGATTTGTCTTTTCCATCAAAGTCTACTTTGGCTAGAAATGCTCTTCCATTTATCCAATCGGTTAGTCTATAAAAATCTCCACTATATACGCAACACTCCATGCACATTTCATTTTTCACTTCTACCTCGTCCATTTTATTATCTTTAATAGTAGTTCTGCTAACTGTTGTTGCTCCGTTTAAATTAGCTATTCCATATATGTATTTTTCATCTACGCATATGTTATTTGTATATTTACATACTTTATATTCCTTTATTTCTCCTGTTTCAGTATTCAACTGCAAGACTTTACATTTTTTTTATCTATTCCGTGACCTATACTCATTTCATAAATATATTTTCCCTTTTTTATTGGTAATCCAAAATTTGTTCTGCCAACGCCACCATAAGAATATTTATTTGTTTTAATTGATTTTAAATGCTGGTTGAAAAATTCTATTTTTGTTTTTCCGAATATATTATTTGTTTTTGGCGTTTTCACAACTGCTACGCTATATTTTTTTTCTTTACCACTTAGCTTGGAATTTGTATTAGTACAACCACTTGTTACTATTAGTACACACACAATGACTGATAGCATTAAATATTGTTTTAGTTTCATTTTTCATTATCTCCTTACCTATTATGTTTATTAAGGAATTCCCCATTATATACATTGCGAGTACCCAGTCATATCTGTTCCTCCACAATGTACCTACAGCTAACTTAACTATATTTTTACACAATTTTGTTTTTTATTCAATTAACAATTTTTACAATATCCTTTTTTCAAAAAACGACATTTTCGTCTTATTGTTTCTTTTTTTTGTGTCATTGTATATTGTGTATAATATGAGTAACGTTTTTTGTAAAATGTGTTGCATTGTTTTGTTTACTTATAATTAAATAGAATGTCTATTGCAAAAATCACAAAAAAGAACTAAACCACAAAAACAGCATCGACAATTGTCAATGCTGTTCTTGTTCTTAAAGTTCATTTTTTAATTATATCCGAAATTTTTTCCGGTTGTTTATGTTTTTATAGATGAAGCACTCTATCTTTTATTTCCTGTGTTCTTCCCTGGTTCCAGAACTGTGTTCCGATGTAACCGCAAGTTCTTCTAGCAACACTCATTTTGTCCTGGTCTCTGTTTCCACAGTTTGGACATTCCCAAACAAGTTTGCCTGTTTTTTCATCATTTATAATTTGAATTTCGCCGTTATATCCACAACATTCGCAATAATCTGATTTTGTATTTAATTCAGCGTACATAATGTTGTCATAAATAAACTTCATTACTTCGATTACTGCTTCTATATTATCCTGTAGGTTTGGAACTTCTACATAACTGATAGCTCCACCCGGTGATAATTTCTGGAAATCTGATTCGAATTTAAGTTTGCTGAAAGCGTCTATTTTTTCTGTAACATGTACGTGGTAACTGTTTGTAATGTAATTCTTGTCTGTAACGCCTTTAATAATTCCAAATCTCTTCTGTAAACATTTTGCAAACTTATATGTTGTAGATTCCATTGGTGTACCATATACTGAATAACTAATGTTCTCTGCTGCTTTCCATTCTGCACATTTGTCGTTAAGTCTCTGCATAACTTTAAGAGCAAATGGTCTAGCCTCAGGATCTGTATGTGATTTACCTGTCATTCTTACACACATTTCATAAAGTCCGGCGTAACCAAGAGATATTGTTGAATATCCATCAAATAATAATTTATCAATTGTTTCACCTTTTTTAAGACGGGCCAATGCTCCATTTTGCCAAAGAATTGGTGCCACATCTGAAGGTGTTCCAAGTAATCTTTCGTGTCTGCATCTTAATGCTCTGTGACATAACTCTAATCTTTCATCTAAAATTTTCCAGAATAAATCCATATCTCCGTTAGATGAACATGCAACATCAACTAAGTTAATAGTTACAACACCCTGGTTGAAACGTCCATAGAACTTATGGCTTCCGTCTTCATTTCTCTGACTGTCTTCTACAGTAAGGAATGAACGACATCCCATACATGGATAAACGCACCCCTGTTTCATTTCTTTCATTACTTTGGCTGAAATATAATCAGGTACCATACGTTTAGCTGTACATTTTGCTGCAAGTTCTGTTAACTTCCAATATTTTGAATCAGGTGTTACATTGTCTTCGTCTAAAACATATATAATCTTAGGGAATGCCGGTGTAATCCAAACACCTTTTTCATTTTTTACACCCTGAATACGCTGCTTTAATACTTCTTCTATAAGTGTAGCCAAGTCATCTCTTGTCTGACCTTCAGGCACTTCATCAAGGTACATAAACATTGTTACAAAAGGAGCCTGTCCATTACATGTCATAAGTGTAATAAGCTGATACTGAATAGTCTGTATACCTCTGTTGATTTCGTCTTTTAATCTTCTCTCAACAATTTTCTTTACCTGTTCATCGCTGTAATTAAGTCCAATCTGCTCTCTTTCAGCTAAAACTTCTTTTGTAATTTTCTCTCTACTAACCTGTACAAATGGTGCTAAATGTCCTAATGAAAAAGACTGTCCACCGTACTGATTACTTGCAACCTGAGCAACAATCTGTGTAGTAACGTTACATGCTGTGTAGAAACTATGTGGTTTATCAATCTTTGTTTCTGAAATGCATGTTCCGTTCTGTAACATATCCTCTAAATTAATTAAGTCACAGTTATGCTCTTTTTGAGCAAAATAGTCTGAATCGTGGAAATGAATAATTCCCTGTTCATGTGCTTCAACTATTTCTTCAGGTAATAATATACGTCTTGTTAAATCCTTACTAACTTCGCCTGCCATATAATCTCTTTGAGTTGAGTTAATTGTAGGATTTTTGTTTGAGTTCTCCTGCTTAACTTCTTCGTTTAACTGTTCAATAAGCGCAAGAATTCCTTCGTCTGTTGTATTAGTTTTACGTGCAAGTTCACGTACATAACGGTATCTTACATACTTCTGTGCAACTTCATAGCCACGCATTTCCATAATTCCACGTTCAACCATATCCTGAATATCTTCAACTGATGTGGCATGCTGTGTAGACATAATTTCTTTCTCAAGTATATTTCCTACTGCTGCAATCTGGTATTCATTTAACTTGTGTATTGGTTCCACTTCGTTATTTGCAGCTCTAATTGCATTTAGGATTTTATTTACATCAAAAGAAACTTCCTCTCCATTTCTCTTAATAACTCTTCTAATCTTTGACTCCATATTAATACCTATCTCCTTTGCAATTTCTTGTATATTTCCCTAACTATTGTTCTAAATATTGTTAATCTTATCTCCAAAAAATCCCTTTATTCTGCCTGAACTCCCCTATTTATGGGGTGATTCCTATATTTTGTCCGTTTTTTAAGCGAACACAAGATATTGTGTCCGCCTAACGTATTATAGCACAACATATTCTATTTTGTATAGTACATATTTTTCTTTTTTTCAAAATTTTTTTTATTATTTTTCAATAAGTTACCTTTTATATAATCTGTGTTTAAAATATATAATTTTGTTAAGTTACTGCAATGTTTTAAACACTTTTCTTACGACTATAAGTGACAGTGCTGCTGCAAGAAAATCTGAAATCGGTGCAACGTACATTACACCTTCAATTCCCATTGCCTTTCCACCTATTGTTGTAAAAATAATTGGAAGAACCAACATTAAAGGAATAAAACAAATCACCTGTCTTGTAAGAGATAAAAATGTTCCCTTGTTAGGTTCACCGATAACTGTACAAAATGTTGATGTTATTGGCTGTATTCCATTTAAAAATGTCATAAATAAAAATACTCTAAAGAATTTGACTCCAAACTGTATGTATTCTTTGCTTCCTGAACCAAATATGCTTAAAAGCTGTTCAGGGAATAACTGAAATACAACAAATGCAATACATGAAATTACAACGTTGCATGTAAGTGCCATCTTGTAGGTTCTCTTAACTCTGTCAAACTTTCCTGCTCCTCTGTTAAAACTTACAATTGGCTGCATGCCCTGGGCTACCCCAATACAAACTGAGAAGTAAACCTGATTTACCTTCATTACAATTCCGCATACTGCAAGGGGTATATTTGCTCCGTATGAACTTAACGCCCCGTAATATGTTAGTGTCTTGTTCATTACAATCTGAACAAACATAATTGCCAACTGATTTAGTCCTTGAGCCATACCAAGGTGACTTGCTCTTAAACATATTTTTGCATTTGGCACAAAATGCTCTTTCTTTAATTTAACTGTTTTAAAATGTATTAAATACCAAATAACCATTAATGTAGCAACGTACTGACCGATAATTGTAGCAATTGCAGCACCTGACATTCCCCAACCAAAGAGAATTACAAAAATATAATCAAGTACAACATTAATAACCGCCCCTGTCAGATTGCACGCCATTGAAAAGTTAGGATTACCATCTGCCCTTACTAAATGTGCTCCACCTGCTGATACAATGGCTGCCGGAAATCCTAATGCAATAACTCTTGTATATTCCATTGCAAAAGGAAGCACCTTGTCTGTTGAACCAAAAAATAAAAGCATTGGCTTCATAAAAACTATACCGATAACTCCTATAATCACACCTATAATAAGCATAAGTGTTGTTGCATTACCTATGTAATATGGTGCTTTCTTTGTGTCACCTGCCCCCATGTTTAAATTAAAGCCTGATGCCGAACCTATACCTAATGTAAGAGCTGTAGCAAGGCATAAAGTTGTAAGCGGAAAAGCCACATTAGTTGCCGCATTTCCTAACTCTCCTACTGTTTGTCCTATAAAAATTTGGTCTACTATATTATATAGGGACATTACTATCATTGATATAATACTTGGCACTGCGAATTTTTTTAATAATTTTCCTATTGGTTGTGTTCCTAAAGGATTAGCTATTTCCTGTGTCATTGTTTTCCTCCCTATTTCTTCTTTTTTTGCCAGACAGCTAAACTCTATAATACAACTGTATTGTATGTTTTTTCAACATTTATTTTCAAAAATATTATTATTTTCTATTATTCATTATTACTCTATTTTTAAATTAAATGTAATTCAATAGTTTTATTTCCCTTATTTATTCTCCTGTAATTATAATTAGAAATTATTTAATAAATTTGTTTAGGTTTTTACGGGTATTTTCTTATTTTATTAAGTTCTTTTAGTTATGTTAAAACTTTGTTAAATTTTTAACCAATTCTCTTTATCATTCACTTTTAATATGTTATAATTTAGGTAAATTAGGCTTTGCCTACTATTATCATACAGAATGGAGAAATTTATGAGAGGTATTTATTCAAATAAAACTGAAATTCGTCATAAGGTTTTTACTGAAATAGCCAGAATGGCTTACGAAGATTATCCTTTATCACATATAGAGGATCTTCCTTTTGAAATTATTCCCGGCGAAATTGGAAAATATTATGACAATATTTTTCTTGAACGTGCTATTATTGGGGAACGATTAAGAGCAACTCTTGGTTTGCCTGTAAGAAATATGTCTGAGCATGCACCATTATCTGATGGAATTGATGCCAGTGCCATAGACGAAAAATATTATGATCCTCCCCTTATTAATATAATAAAGTTTGCGTGCCATGCCTGCCCTGAGAAACGTGTTTTAATTACTAACGGCTGTCAGGGTTGTATTGAACATCCTTGTATTGAGGTTTGTCCAAAGAACGCAATTCATATGGAAAATGGTCGTTCTGTTATTGACCAGGAAAAATGTATTAAATGTGGTAAGTGTGTAAATGCATGTCCTTACAACGCAATTATTAAACAGGAACGTCCTTGTGCTGCTGCCTGTGGTATGAATGCCATTAAGTCAGACGAATATGGACGAGCTGATATTGATTATGATCAGTGTGTATCCTGCGGTATGTGTTTGGTAAGCTGTCCATTTAGTGCCATTGTTGATAAAAGTCAGATTTTCCAGACGGTGCTTGCATTAAAAAGCGATACACCTATATACGCTGCCATTGCCCCTTCATTTGTTAAACAGTTTGGTGATAAGGTTACACCTGAACAGGTTAGAGCCGCACTTAAGGCTGTTGGTTTTGAAGATATGGTTGAGGTTGCCATTGGTGCCGATTTATGTGCGGTGCAGGAAGCTGCCGACTTTATGAAGGAAGTTCCTAATGAACATCCTTGGCTTGGTACTTCATGTTGTCCTGCCTGGTCAGTTATGGCTAAGAAAACTTATCCTGAATACGCTGACTGCATTTCAATGGCACTTACACCTATGGTTTTAACAGGTCGTATGACAAAGAAACAACATCCTGACTGCAAGGTTGTATTTATCGGACCTTGTGCTGCTAAGAAATTAGAAGCTAGTAGAAAATCAGTTAGAAGTGATATTGACTTTGTTTTAACTTTTGAAGAAATGATGGGTATTTTTGATGCTAAAAACATTGAATTTGATAAATTAGAAGTTGAAGAGCCATTAAATACATCAAGCTCTCTTGGTAAAGGTTTCGCTGCCAGTGGTGGTGTTGCCGCAGCCGTTGTTAATGCAATTAACTGTCTTGAACCAGAAAGAGAAGTTAAGACTGTTAAAGCTGAAGGTTTAAAAGAATGTAAGACAATGCTTGCTAAGGCAAAAGCCGGTATGTATGATGGCTATCTTTTAGAAGGTATGGCATGTCCCGGTGGATGCATGGGTGGTGCCGGAGTTCTTGCTGATGTTAGAAAAGCCACAATGGGACTTGAGCAACAGAAGAAAACTTCAACTTTTGAAAAGCCTTCACGTTCAGATTACCTTAAATATCTTCACCTGATTACTAAGGAGGATTTCTACAACAATGAAAATGAAAACTAAAACAATAACTGTAACAGCCATAATGATTGCTCTTTGTGTTGTTGTACAGTTATTAAAAACCCCCGGTACTTTACCTATTACCGGAGGCTTAATTAACCTGATTTTAATTATTGATACACTTTATTGTGGATTACTTAGCGGTGTAATAGTTTCAGTTGTAGCACCTGTTACTTCTTTCATTATTACACAGTCTGCAATAATTTCCACTGTACCAATGATATTACCATTTATTATGCTTGGTAATATTGTAATCGTCCTTTTTGCCTGGTTTGTTCGTGGCAAGAAGTTGGAACTTAATTTACTTCCACTTAGCCTTGTTGCCGGTTCTTTTGCAAAATGGGCTGTTATGAACCTTTTAATTGTAAAATGGGTTATTCCTACATTCGGAAGTCACTTGTCACCTAAAATGACAAGAATTGCAGGTGTAACATATTCTACAACTCAACTTTATGCTGCTTTGCTGGGAACAGCAGCAGCCTGCATTATCTGGCCGGTAGTCAGAATTGCAGTAAAGAGATTGCATTAAAAAGCACTAGAGTTGTCACTTTAACGTTTTGTAATCGTCAAAGTGACAGCTCTTTCTTACATTCTAAACGTAGATAACGTTCAAAATATTCCATCTAAAAAAAAGTGCTAAAAAAATCTTTTTAGATTTTTTAAAAGAAAAATCCGGTACTCTTGCTCCATTTTGTATAAACCTTCTTTTTGTTTTTATACTTATAAGCTCTGATTTTTACAAATATTTCGTAATCTGCCTGTTTAAGTTTCTTTCCTAATTTACTAAATCTGCCAATATAGTCTGCTTTCTGGGTGCAAACAATGGTTTTATTTTTCTTTTTGACCTTGTATGTTAATTTAAGTTGATACCCTTTTGCACCGATAACTTTATTCCAACATTTACCATCACCTATATATGGTTTAATTTTCGAAAATGGCACACTATATTTGATTTTAGTTCTTGGATCTAACGATTGTTCAGCAAGTTTAACTCCCGGCTTTAATGTAAACTGTTTAATTCCCGTATACATAAAAGCCTCTTCACCAAACTCTTTAACTTTTGATAAATTAACTTTCTTTAAACTTGTGCACCCATTAAAAGCTTCGCTTTCAATTTTTGTAACTTTGCCTAATTGAATCGTCTTTAACTTTACATTCTGATAAAATGCATCAATGCCTATTTTTTTTATTTTGTTACCTTTTATCGTCTTTAAACTCTTGCACCGAGAAAAGGCAGCCTCCCCAATATTTGTTACATTGTTTAAGTTTACCTTTTGTAAATTTGTACATTCATAGAAAGCATCTTCGCTTACCTTCTTGATTTTAGACGGCATACTCACTTCCTTTAGTTCACTTAATGAAAATGCCCATTCATCAATTTTTTCGATATTGTTATTTAGTTTAATTTCTGTTATTTTTTGCCTGATAAAAAGCTCTACTTGCTATTGTTTTCACACTATTGGGTACTGTATAACTTTTCCCTTCATTCTTTGTTGGAGGATACCATATTAATTTCTTTCCATCTTTTGAAAATAACACTCCATCAATTGATTTATACACCGGATTATCTGGCGACACATTTATGTTTTCTAAATACTCAAACTGTCTCTCATATGAAGACAAGCCACCTAGACCTTCAACATCCACTGTATAATCTTTATCAAAGTATATTTTTGAGTATAATGTTTCGTGCTCCTCACTAGATCTTATTATTCTAATATTTGTTTCTTTTCCCACATAAGGATCAGCCTTTACAATCTGTGGAAATGCAAGTAACACTAATAACATAGTTAATAATATTTTTCTTTTTAAATTTTTTCTCATAATCTTACCTCCCTAGTCTAAATAAATTGTTCTTTTTCTAACATCACTCCATTTTGTATAAACTTTCTTTTTGTTCTTGTATCTGTATGCTCTAATTTTTACGCCTAATGATGACATTTCACCATTTAATTTTTCATTCATTCTTGCAATTTTCTTACGAAATTTCTTTGAAAGTTTTGGTTTCTTTACTGTAGTTTTTAAATAAACTTTATCTTTTACATTATCAAGATTATATACCCTTACTACAACTTCATAGCCCTTGGCTCCTTTAACTTCATTCCATCTTTTGTAGCTTAGAAGATATGGTTTAATATCTTTAAACTTCTTTCCGTAATTAATTTTTATCTTCGTATCAAATGCAGCCACACCTAAATTGTATTTTTTGTTTAGCGTAATGTTTTTTACTCCTATTCCCCAGAAAGCTTCTTCTCCTATGTTTTTAACTTTGCCAAGATTTAACTGAGTCAAGTTAGAACATGAACTAAATGCCAAAATGTCTACAGTTTTTACGTTCTTTAAATCTACGCCTATTAGATTCTTACAGTAATAAAATGCAGATACTCCAATCTTTCTAAGTTTTTCATTAAAACTAATTTTTTTTACTTTGCTTTTGTAAAAAGCATTGTTGCAAATAATTTTCACTGTTTTAGGGAATATATATTCTTCACATTCCTTTTGTGGTGGAAATGCATATACTTTTGAGCCATCTTTAGAAAGTAAGGCGCCATCTACAATTTTGTATTTAGTGTTTTTTTCTGAAACTTCTATATTATTTAGATTTTCAAATTCCCACATATCCGGAACCGGACCTAAATAATTTTCATCCAAATAAATTTGTGTATATTTCTCAGGATCCTTAATTTCCTCTATATTTGTTAATTTTTCAATTAGTGTATTAGTGTTTTCTACTCCACTTACCCAGGTTGTACCACCACACGAACCTGTCACTAATAATACAGATGCCATCAGCATTGTACACATGTTTCTTAATAATTTTCTCATATCCATCGCCTCCTATTTGATTTAATACTGTTATAACAATGTAACGTTAAAAATTTCATTTTTATTGCATGATGTTCACAACACTTGTTACTAATTTGACCTTTTTTAATATTTTGTTTCGTTTAACCATTTTCAATTACCCCTCTTTCCTTTTGTTAATCTATTTCTTTGGTTTATTAGATAATAACATATATGTATCTTTTTTCAATGCAAATGTAACACTTTACAGTGTTATTGTAACTTTTAATGTTTTTTTCTATTGATTTTTTAATTTTTAATATTTTAAAAATAATTTTTCCAATTCTATATTCTAATTTATGGTTTGATGTTTTTTAACATAACTAATAAGAGCCACATTGCCTATGCAATGCAGCTCTTGTTAAACAAAATATTTTTATATAACTTTTTATATTATTTTCTTACTTTCTATAATCCTAATACGTTAATCAATAGTAACCATGCTAAGCCATAATAAGTTACTGCGGCTACCAAGTCGTTTATTGTTGAGATAAGTGGTCCTGACGCTACGGCAGGATCAAATCCAATTTTGTCTAAGATAATAGGAATAATTGTTCCTACAAAACTTGAGATTAACATGGCTAGTGCCAATGCACCACCTATACAACCTGAAATTGCAAATGCACTTCCAATTGCCTGACCTCTTGCAATCCAAATAAACATACCTGTAAATACAACTGCAATAGCGCCTACAATTAATCCGTTACACAAACCAACTCTGATTTCCTTAAACACAAAACCTACCATTTCTTTGAAAGATAGCTCTTCGTCCATTAAAACTCGAATTGTAACGGCTAGTGACTGTGTTCCAACATTACCTGACATACCAAGGATAACTGACTGGAAAGTTACAATAATCGGTAGTCCTACAATTACCGTTTCAAACATATTGATAACTGATGAAACAATCATACCAAGCATTAATAAAATTAAAAGCCATGGAACTCTCTTCTTCAGACTTTGTCCTAAAGGCTCCTCCAGTTCTTCTTCTGCAGACAAACCGGCTAACTTAGCATAATCTTCACCCATCTCTTCATCGACTACTTCTACCAAATCCTGAGAAGTGATTACACCTAAAATATGCATGTCTTTATCTAAAACCGGTATTGAATCTTCTGAGTAATCTTTCAATTCTTCAATACAGTCATCTACTGTTTCGTGGTCATGTACATACGGATACGATGTAGTTACCAAAGACTCTAACTCTACATACTCTCTGGCAACAATTAAGTCTGTTAAATCGATGGCACCATAAAATGTTCCATCCTCTTTTTTTACATAAAGAGTTGTAATATTATCATTTTCAGCAGCCTGTTCAACCAATCTTTTCATTGCCTGCTTAATAGTCAGGTCTAATGTAAGAGTTACATAATTAGTAGTCATTTTGCTACCAATCTCGTCTTCATCATAAGACTGAATCAAGTCAATGTCTTTCTTTGCATCTTCATCGATTAATTCTATAAGTTCATTACTTGTGTCATCTTCCAATTCATCCAAAATATCAACAGCATCATCAGCCTCCATGTTACCAAGGATTCTAGCTGCAACCTTTGGATCTAATTCCTCTATGAATTCTGCTGGATCATCTATATATGAGAATATATCAGATACTCTGTCTACTCCCAAAATAGAATATAATTTCTTTCTTTCTTCGCTGTCTAAATATTCCAGCGCTGAAGCTATATCGTTTTCGTGATAATCGTCTAACTTGTCAAGCTTAACAGGTGTTGGATCGTCACTTCTAATAATTTCAATAAGTTCTTCTTCGTAGTTTGCTTTTTCAGGAATTTCATACTCTTCCTGATCTAATTTTTCATTAGATTCTTCGTTATTTTCTAATTCTTCTTCGAATTTTTCTTCCACCTTCATATACCTCCATTTAATTAAATTCTAGGACTCTCACCTATTTTTAATAAATACAATTGCGTATATGAGGGAAGTTATCTATAAACACTAAGAACGAAACGGATGATATGCATCAGTATCGTCTATATTGTATTTATCAGTAAAACTTCGCCCACTACTGTCACAATTATCCATTCTGTTCTCCTTCCTTAAAAAATATCAAATCTCTAAACACTATATATTGTAAATAATTTCTTTAAAACAATACTATTTTTTGTGTTAAAAATCCCTTAAATTACAAAGTGAAAAAACCTTCACTCGCAAAAGTAAAGGCTTATGGCAGAACCACAAGCCCTCAATAATTACTCTATCATTTGTTGCAACAAAATGTCAACCGATTTTACCCCAATTTAACAATTTCATTGCATATTAATCAACTGTGTGAACCTTAATCATATTAGTTGTACCTGATTTTCCAAGGGGTACACCAGATGTAATTACTACTACATCATCTTTCTTAACTAAGCCTTTTTTCTTTGCAACTTCCACTGCGTAATCAAAAAGCTCAAGAACGTGTTCCTTCTCCTTAATTAAAACAGGAGTAACTCCCCATGACATATTAAGCTGTCTTACAACTTTTTCTTCAGTGCTGCCTGCAACTATCATACAGTCAGGTCTGAATCTTGAAATCATTCTTGCAGAACGTCCTGATTTAGTAACTGTTAGAATACAATTTGATTCCAAATCGTACGCTGTCATACATGTAGCATGACAAACAGCTTCTGTAATATCTGTTCTGCTCTTTCTATGATGATCTAAAAATCTTCTCTTATAGTTAATATCCATTTCTGTTCTCTCAGCAATTCTTGACATTGTCTGAACTGCTTCAATTGGATATTTACCTGCTGCTGTTTCTCCTGATAACATAATGGCACTTGTACCATCATAAATAGCATTGGCAACGTCTGTTGTTTCTGCTCTTGTTGGTCTTGGGTTGTTCATCATTGAATCAAGCATCTGTGTTGCTGTAATAACCTGCTTACCTGCTTCATAAACTTTCTTAATAATCATCTTCTGAATAATTGGAACTTCTTCCTCAGGTAATTCAACACCCATGTCACCACGTGCTACCATAATAGCATCAGCTTCATCTATAATTGAGTCAATATTAATAATTCCTTCACTGTTTTCTATTTTTGCAATGATGTTGACTTTTTCTCCACCGTTGTCGTCAAGAACTTTTCTAACTTCCTTAACATCATCAGCTGTTCTTACAAATGATGCTGCAACAAAGTCAATATCCTGACTAATACCAAAAATAATATCGCTCTTATCCTGCTCACTCATATATTCCATGTTAATGTGTACATCAGGAACATTTACACCTTTGTGGTTAGCAATTTTTCCGTCGTTCTTTACTTCGCAGACAATGTCTGTTCCGTCAATCTTTACAACTTCCATTTTTACTAAACCATCATCAATTAAGATAACTGTTCCTTCTTTAACATCCTTATATAAATCAGGATAAGTAATACCTACTCTTTCGTTATTTCCTAAAATATTTTTATCTGCAACTAATGTAAAAGTCTGTCCTGTTACAACGTTTACAACGTCGTTTTCAAAATTGCCTGTTCTAATTTCAGGACCTTTTGTGTCTAAAAGAATTGCAATTGGTCTGTCGCACTTCTCTCTTAGTCTCTTAATTCTGTCCATTCTTCCTTTGTGCTCTTCATGTGAACCATGTGAAAAATTGCATCTTGCAACATTCATTCCACTTTTGATTAACCCTTCCAAAATTTCATCACTGTCTGTTGATGGTCCCATTGTACATACAATTTTAGTCTTTCTCATGTTCTGTCATGTAAATATATTGAATATATTTACCTCTCCTTTCCCATTACTGTTAGTATAACTTACTTCTCAGTCGTAAATTAAATAGAAATTCCAAATTTCTACACTAAAATATATTTTTCATCTCTCCTAATATAACAATGAAGACAGAATATTACAAGTTAAAATAATGTTAAGTACTATAATTTTATGCAACATGTTATTTATTATTTTTATTACATATAACTTTATATGCAAATCCACCTATGGCACTTATTCCTAAAATTACCAATAATACAATAATCGCCACAATGTACTGTCCCTTACCTAACGCCTGACCACCCATTGCTGATACAATAATTGCCGGAATTCTTGCTATTGTGGAAATAACAAGCCATCTTGAGAGTTTAATATCAGTTAGTCCCATAAAATAAGATATTAAATCCTTTGGCATTCCGGGAATCAGAAAAATGATAAATGATAATATATCTCTTTTCCTTTCGTCATGTAAAAATTTTAAATTCTGAATCTTTTCAATTGGAAAAAATGCTTCTACGAATTTAACACCAAACTTTCTTGCAAGCCAGAATACAATTGCACAACCAATAATTGAACCTATTGTACAAAGTATTGTTGCCTCAACTACGCCAAAGGCGTATCCTGCTCCGATTTCCATTGCACCGCCGGGGATAATTGCAACAATAATCTGAAGTGCCATTGCCCCAATGCACACAAGCCAGCTCCACATACCAAAACTCTTAATCCATTCTCTAAAAAATTCTGCTTCACTAAAGAATTTAATAAATGGTATTGCTATTGCTGCTGACAAAGCAAGGAAAATTAACAAGCCAATAATACTTACTGCTCTTCGTTTTCTTTTTGCTCTTTCGTCATCCTTCTTGGTTCTTGTTTGCTCAAGTTCTTTAACATTTGGGTTGCTAATCTTGTTTTCCATATCTGCTGTTTCTTTCTTTTTGTTACTAGCCATACACGCCTCTTTCCTAATATTGTCTCCTATTTTTCTAAAATAATCTTACGTGACACAATATTATTTTTCTTTTGCAAACTTATTAATTTTATTTTTGTAATTCTTTTCCTTCTTTTATTTTACACTTATTATACTTTTAAGCTTATTCTACATGGCTACAGTATATCATAATAAAACCCGAATTATTCACTAAGCCATAAATATTAAGAAAATTTTTAACAAATCTTAACATTTTTTCCTGTTTATTAACATAAAGAGACCTTTTAAAGCTGTCTTCTTAATTCTTCCCCTTATTAATTCTTATGTTTGGAGAATTTTTAATTTAACAGACTTTAAAAGGTCTTTAAATTACTTCTTAAATATTTTTTTAATTGTTTCTTAAATGTTTCTTTAAATTATTTTATAATTTTGATTTTACTCCATTTACCGTAAGTCTTTTTACCTTTCACAATTTTAATTGCTCTTGCTTTTATGTAAAGCTTCTTATGCTTCCATATTTTCTTTTTAGAGATAATGAATTTGTATGTCTTACGGCTTACTTTAACCATTTTGGTAGTTGTATTTTTTTTGCTGAAGGCTCTCTTGTAAGAAACTTTTATTTGGCAAGTTGTACCCTTACTTATTTTCTTAAATGTAAGCTTTATCTTCTTCTTAGAGATTTTCTTTGCCTTCTTAATTGATACTTTTCCAACTTTTACTTTCTTTGTAACAACAGGCCTTTTTGATGTCTGTTTATTTTTAGTTGTTGTAGGTTTAGCTGTTGTTACATTCTTTGTTGTCTGTGTAGTTTCAGTTGTTGCTAACGGAGTTGTAGATTCCTGAGAATCTTTCTTGGTTGTTGTCTGTGATGTAGTTGTTGTAGCGTCGGATTTTGTTGTGCTATCATTTTTTGTTGTACTTTCCTTCTCGCCTGTAACTTTTACTGTCATGGATATTCCCTTTGACTCTTTTCCATTAAGTATACCTTTAACCTCTACTGTATGTTTTCCTGCAACTATGGATTCTATTGTATAAGTTCCTGCAACTACAGATGATAACTTCAAATTTCCATCCACATATACGTTGTACAACTGACCTTTTTCATTCTGTTCTTCTGTAGCTCTAAATGTAACCAAAATTGTATTGTCTTTTGGATTGCCGGCTACAAATCCTAAAGCATCTGTTGGTGCATTAGCATCAACTGTTGTTGCTTCCTGACCGCTGTCATAATCTGATAAGTCAGGGGCAGCTGTTGGATTGCCATATTTTACAAGCACGTATACCTGTTTACTTCCGCTAACAAGTTTGATTGTATTATAAGTGTCTGCTGTAAGTGTGTTCTTTACAGAATACTTAAATACGCCTGTTAATGCCTGTGTTGTGTTCTTATTAAGATATGCTGTTGTGTTATCTGATGTATATATGCCTTCATATTCCATGTAGAATGTATCATTGGCATCTAACAATTTAACACTCGCATTAAAATCATTTCTTAAAATACGATAAGAAATATCCACACCATTTGATTTTCCAAGGGATGTGTAATTACTGTTGTCCTCGTATTCATTTGTAGTTACAACTTTTGAAAGATCATAGTACAATCTAAGAACAAGTGAACCGTCATCTTTGATTACGCCGTCTTTCACTGTATCTTTTGCATCTAAATTTACAATATAACCTGTATAATTATTAGGTGTTGCAGAAACTTCATTTCCTATTTTTCCTGATTTTTTCTCAGTATCAACAAGGTTATAGTTTCCATTACCATCTGATAAATAATGCTCTACTTTGTAAGTTGATTTTGTTGAAACTTCTCCGTCACTGGTTTCAGTCATAGCATGGGCTTTTGCAGTTATTTCCGTACCATCAGAGAAAGTTACTGTTTCGTCATTATCTGAAGCATTGTATGCAACGTATGTAATATCCCCATCTTCATTTTTGAAGGCACATGCAAGTGGACTGTCACTTGTAATTGTCAAATCAGGTGTTCCATTTTTTTCCATTGACATAATCCAGTTGTAAGCATGAGCTTTTGATTCACCTGCTTCCGGATCACACTGGTCATCAAAATAATCCATTGCCTTTTCAGGATCAGCCATTGCAAGATATTCACTCCAGATTTCATTCCAGCGCTTCTCCTGCTTTTCATTTACACCTGCATAACTGTTTTCATTTCTTACAGCTGTCTTCCAGTTTGTTAAAATGAAATCTTTATTGGCTGCTGCGTAAAATGAAGCTGCAGTCATTGGTAAAATATTAATACCCTGAATCTGTAATGGTTCGTCAGTCCACCAGGCGGCATAAGTGTATTTTCCGCCCCATACCATTGACGCCTGACTGTATTTTGCATTCTCGCCTTTGCCTTCTGTAAACTGTTCATCTAAAATATCCCCATCAGTATCAAACCAATAACAATTTACAGATGATACTTCTGTAGAATATAAGTACATTCCAAGTGATGTTAAGTCTTCATTGCCTGTAGCCTGTCCATATAAAATAAGTCCTGCCCAGGCATTAACTGCTTCTGAACTTGATTCCTGATTGTTACCGTCACCAAAGTTTGCATGACCTGAAGCCCAGGAATGACCTTCATACGTTGAGAAATATCTTAAGAACGGATATCTTGAGTCTGAACAGTTTTCTTTATAAGTTGCGAAATCTCCGATTATTTCTTCTATAACATTGTCATATTTTTTAATAAATTCAGGATCTCTCATTGCTACCTGAGCTGCTGCATTTACAAAATAACCATAGTGGAAATGATGGTCTGTCATTCCATCAACTGTATAGTATGCCTGTGGAAAACCAAACAATGAACCTACTTCCTTATCATAATAGAAATATTTTTCATCATTTTCTCCGTCTGCTGTAAACCAATCCGCTAATTCGTTTTCAATAGCTTTTAATATTTTGTCTGCATCTGCACTGTCACCACAAGCCTCTGCAGCTTCCATAACCTGAATTGCTCTATTTAATTTCTTACCTGCGTCATAAGTATTAACACCGTAAGATTCTTTTGTAAGCTGACCGTCGTCTGTTGGACCATATTTGTCCATAAAGTCATCTATATAACCCTGCAAAGTATCCTTGTCACCGTTATCAACACTAGGAAGAGTTGGAAGTATACCTGTAAATGTTAATTTTGTTTCATAAGAATCACCTACTAAATATTTCATTGTGCCACGAATTGTTCTGGCTGTATAATCCATATATTTGTAGCCACTCATATTCTTATACTGATGTGGTAAAATTCCCATTATTGTTCCATCTGCTGTACTTTCAGCCTTCTTATCAATTGTGTATTTGAAAGTAGTTGTAATTTCTGAACCATTTCTAACAAATGAAGACTTTGTATCTGTTATGAAATTGTATGCGTATGGAGCAAATGCATCTTTTACTTCCTTGGCATCCGCATCTTTCTTGCCTGTTGACTCCATTAACCATGCCATTGACATATATGGTCTGTCCGCAGGTAATGTAAATGTTAAATCACCCATTTTGTTGTCTGCGTATTTTGCAGTTGCATCTGCCTGGAAAACCTTTGTTCCTTCAGGCAAATATACAGCATAGTAATCATAGTCTCCATATCCTGATATTAAATCAGCATTGTCATACACTCTGATAATCAACTGTGTTGAATCTTCCAAAGATGTACCGTTGTAAGCTACAATTTCACTAGGTAAAGTTCTAGGTCTTTGCAATGTGATTGTATTACCACCTGCCACTTGGAAATAAGCAAATGGGCTACCCTGTACCATTGTAGTTTTTAAGTATTGAGATGAATCTGCTGTATTCTCCATAACTACATCTGTAAGCCATTCATCTGACTTGTCCACTTTTGTACTTGAAAAACTATAACCTGTACCAACTATAAAATCAGACATTGTTCCCTGATTATTCATTGCCATTGTAAATGTCTGTGTGCATGTGTCCTTTATAATTAAAGTTGATGGTTTTGACACATACATACCATTTGCATTTCCACAGTACGCTAAAGGTATTGCATAAGTACAGTCGCCAAAAGCTGTTGTTGAATAATTCCACAACATTGATGATGAGAAACCACCTACATCAATTGCATTTGTGTTCTTATCATAATTGTCCGTTGTAAAACGATATGTACCCTGGTTAGCCTTTGTTGGTAGTTTGTCAAACAACATTTTATTTGTTTGAACCACATCCTGCTTACCGTCCCAATAAGACCATGTTCCTGTTACTTCCTTAGCCAGACTACCTAACTGTTCTGCCTGAACTTTTTTCGAACCTTCAGGCATTGAAATAGGTGTCACAGCCATTGCTGCCGTAAGCAAAACTGCTACGGACTTTTTAAAAATTCCTTTCACTTTTGCCTCCTTTTTGTTACCTTCGTAACAGCTAACAAGCTTGTATTCAGTTTTAAATTTTCTGTACTCTTCTTCTTTCCTAAATCTATCACACTTATACTATGATGTAAACAAATTAAGTTCAATGAAAAATTTTATTCCCAAACAAAGAATCTCGCTTGCGACGTTCTACGCAATCAGCGCGTGTTGCTTTAGCAACATTTTTCCATTCATGCGAGTGCGCATCCATAGTAGAACGTTTTTTATGTAATAAAAAAATCTAAAGGAATTTCTTATTACATAAAAATAATCAGTAGCTTAATACGCTCTTAAAACCATGTAATTACATATTAATCTACCGATTATTTTTATATTATCTATTTGGGGTTATTAAAAACCTAATTATTTATCAAACATATTGCTTTGTTTAGATTAAAAAAAATATAATAAAACTAAAATACCAAGTATAATTCTATACCAGCCAAATACCTGGAAGTCATGTTTCTTAATATAGCCCATTAAGAATTTTATAACAAGAAGTGATACTACAAAAGCTACCACCATACCCAAGATTAAAACAAATGCCTCATAGCCTGACATTGCAAAACCTAATTTTATCATTTTTAAGGCACTCATTCCAAACATTACAGGCACCGCCAGGAAGAATGTAAATTCTGCCGCAGCCACTCTTGATACACCAATTAATAAAGCACCTATGATTGTGGAGCCTGATCTTGATGTACCCGGTATAATTGATAAAATCTGGAATAAACCAATAATGAATGCTGTCTTGTATGTAATATCTGACAAGCTTCTAATCTTCGGTCTTCTTGTTTTGTTCCATCTTTCAATAATAATAAATGCCACACCATAGAAAATTAATGTAATTGCAATTACAATAGGTGTGTGAAGATGTGCTTCAATAAAATCGTCAAAAGCAATTGTCACAACTGCCCCTGGTATACAGGCAACTACTACCTTAAACCACATTGACCAGACATCTTTTCTAAGGATTGAACCTTTTGGGTTAATTCCGTCACTTCTGTTAGCACTCTTAAACGGCCACATTTTGTTCCAAAATAAAACAACTACAGCAAGAATTGCTCCAAGCTGAATTACAAACATAAACATTTCTTTGAAATTATCGCTTACATTTAACTTGATGAATTCATCAACTAATAGCATATGACCTGTGCTACTAATTGGAAGCCATTCCGTAATACCCTCAACAATTCCAAGGAAAATTACCTTTAATATTTCAATAAAATAAAACATGTCTCTATCCTTTCTGTTTTACACTCAAGGTTTATTGTATAACAATATATGCATTTTTTCTACTGTTTATTTGCCACTATGCAATAATGTTTTCTTAAACTTTCAATTTTTCCATGAAAGGATTTTTTGAGCGTGTCTTCATTTACCAAGTTCCTATGCAAATACATTTTGTCTAAAGTATCCTTGATTATGGCTCCTATGATTTCCATTACATATTCAAATTCTTCATCACTTTCAACTAGAAGTTTTGTTTTGTCAATTCTTGAAATCATGTTCCCATGAAGGTCTTCCTGGCCACCTTTGCATTTCTCAAGTGACCTTGTCCAGACCGCCTCGAACACCCAGCTTTCAGAAAAAATCATTTTGATTTCCTTTGCTTTTTTCGTTGTTTCATCAAGAAGCTCACTAATAAAATTATCTACGCATAGAAAAATATCTCCCTCAGAGTGTTCAAGTTTATTTCCAAAATTAGAAATTACACTTTTTATATTTTCTTCAATAACGTACAAATATAAATCTTTCTTGTCTTCGAAATACTGATAAAAACTGCCTCGTGGTATTTCTGCGTCCTTGATAATTCTATTAATTGATGCTTCGCTAAAAGTACAATTATAAAATTCTTTCTTTGCTCCCTTTAATATACGATTCCTCTTATCATCAGGAAGCCTAAAAAATGTATCTTTAGGCATTTACTCTTCCTCCTGTGATTTATCTGCATTATTATTATAGGCTACACCATCTGACTGCTGCGTCATTTTCTCAATTAACTCCGCTGCCTCATCAGGTACATCGTCCAGATTTTCATCTCCTAAATCAACTGTTTTAGGCTGTTTTCTATACAACAAGTCATATAAAATCGGAACAATAAACAATGTCATAATTGTTGCATAAAGCAAACCAAAACTTACAACAATTGCCATACTCTTTTGCATTGCATTACCAGCATCCTGTGAAAATACCATAACACTCATTGAAAGAATTGTTGTAATTGCAGTCATAAGAATTGGGCGCATACGTGTTTTGCCTGTTGCAATTAACGCTGTTCTCTTGTCTACTCCCTGTATTCTTAACTGATTTGCGTAATCAACAAACACAATACCGTTGTTTACAACTGTACCCATTAATATCATAAAGCCCATTAATGCCATTGCGGAAATCTGTTTTCCGAAAATCATTAAACCAATCATACCTCCTGTAAATGCTAATGGCACTGTAAATATAATAATGAATGGTGAAAGCAGGCTTTGGAACTGGGCAACCATTACAAGGTATACTAAAATGAATCCTAATAAAATAGCTAACAATAACTGTTTAACCATTTCCATTACCTGTTCTGACTCACCCTGAATTTCCACTGTATAACCGGTTGGTGCCTTGTAATTATCAAGTTTGCTTTGTATCTTTCTTGAAAGTAATGTGGCATTATAGCCGTCTTTTACATCAGCAGTTACTGAAATATAAGTTCTCTGGTTTTCACGTTTTATTGTGTTTAATGCCTCCTGTTCAACTACTGTTGCGTAACGTGAAAGTTTATATTTGTTAATAACATCATTGCCTTCACTGTCTTTTGTTGTTGACTTAATTATTGTTTTTAAAATATTTTCGTAGTTAGGTTTATTGTTTTCATTTACAACATTTACTTCATAATCTTTTCCCCCCTGGGTAATTGTAATTGAAGTTTTTTCTGTTGTGATTTTTTCTGCCAGCTGCTGATAAATCTGAGCTACTGTCAAGCCGTCATCTGCTGCCTTGTTTTTATTTATTTTCAAATGTAACTGCTTATCCTGAGCTGTTACACCGTTATCAACATTTTCAGTTCCTTTTACAGATGTTATTAACTTCATTATCTGATTACTTGTCTTTAATAACTTCTGCTGGTCATCACCATAAATACGAACTTCAATTCCCTGATTCATCATCTGTGACATACTTCCCATGGCTGATGAAGAAACAGTTAAATTCTCACATTTTATGTTCTTTGTGTTATTTTCTATTTTCTTGATTATTTTTCTAAACTGACTGGTTGATGTTATGTCATCGTCAGTAATAATCTGGAATGTAAAATTACTGTAGTTGTCAGTGCTACCACCTGTTAAGCCTGAAGTTGCAGTGGCATTTCCATCCATTGCCCCAACTTTATTAATTCCCTTAACTTTAAGAATTGCGTTGGTTACTTCATTAGCTGTCTTGTATGCAGTGTTCTTGTCTACATCTTTGTCTAAAGATAAACTTACGGAAATCTGATTGCTTTCCATATCATCCATCATTACAAGCCCTGTGTTAAATACTTGGGCAACACAGATTGCTAATAAAATAATTGCTAATGCTAAAGGTATTAACTTGTGGTTTAAACACTTATCCAAAAGTCTACCATAAGCATCCTGGAATTTATCAAACCACTTGTGGTTTTGTTTTTTGGTTTTCTTTAAAACTGTGGCACTAATTGTTGGAACTACAGTTAAAGCTACAATTAATGAGGCTACTAATGCGTATGTCATTGTAAATGCAAAAGGCATTAATAACTGACCCACAGTTCCTTTTACATAAATCATTGGCAAGAATACACAAATTGTTGTAAGTGTAGAAGATACAATTGGGGCTGCAACCTGCTTTGCTCCCTGAACTGCCGCTCTTGGGGCTGACAGACCTCTGTTTCTTAATCGGTAAACATTTTCCATTACAACAATGGAGTTATCTACCAACATACCAATACCTATGCAAAGTCCTGCCAGTGACATTACGTTCAATGTTATTCCTGTAAAATACATTACAATAATTGCGCAGACAACACTAAACGGAATACTAAAGGCAACTATTACCGTTGGCTTAACATCTTTTAAGAATAAAGCAAGGACTATAATTGCAAGGATTGCTCCTAATAACATACTTTGTAAAACTGTGTTTACGATAACGCTTATATACTCACTTTGGTCCATTAAAGATGTACATGATAAGCCTTTGTATTTGCCTTCCATTGTCTTAAAAGCTGATTTAATATTTCCTGCCACTTCACTTGTGTTAGCTGTACTTGACTTATAAATTGCAAGAAGAACTGCTGCTCTACCGTTGATTTTTGAATAACTCTCGCCTGAATTGTCAACAACAGTTATGTCTGCAACATCAGATAATTTAATTTCTCCAATGCCTGCAACTTTTGTAAGAACCATTGATTTTAACTGTTTTTTGTTCTCATAGTTATCACCAACATCTACAAGCCACTGGTTGTCTGATTTGTCGTCAATGTAACCTGCAGGCATTGAGAAGTTTTGCGCAGTGATTAACTGTGATAATGTGTCAATGCTAAGTAAGGCATCAATGTTTGAATTCTCAATAGCAGCTTCTCTGGAATCATTTAACTTATCTTTTGATTCCTGTAATTTTTCCTTTGCGTTTTTTAATTCAGTTTCTGCTGAGGAAATCTTTGCCTGACCGGCGCCAAATCCTGCTGCTGCAGAATAGCCACCTGAAATAGCTGTGGACTGGTTCTTATCCATGCCCTGCATTTGCTTATCTATTTGCTTAATTGCCATTTTCATGGCTGTTATTTCAGTTTTTAAATTAGCAAGTTCTGTGTCTATTTGAGGAAGTCTGAATTTTACTACATTGTAAACCTGTTTTATCTGCTTATATGAAAGGTCTTTAACCTGATCCTTGTAGCCTAAATTTGTAAGCCATTTTATAAACTTATTAAATTCTGACTTGTTGTTTACAGCATCTTCAAGATTTTTCGGAATAGTGATACCTGCCATTTTTGCCGGCTGTTCTAATTGAGTATTAAAAGTTGCAAACATTGTATCTATCTTAGTGTAGGCATCCTCTAGTTTTGCGTCAGTGTATGCTTTCTTTTCAGCTTCTAAGGCACTTTTACTTGCTTTTAAACTGTTAAGATTTGCCTGATATGCAACTTTGGTAGCCTGTGCCTGTGACAGTTTAACCTGTGCATCAGCCAGCTGTTTGTTTGTACTTTTCTGTGTGCTGTTTAACTTACTCTTCTGAGTAGCTAACTGACTTTCTCCATCTTTGATTTGCTTTTCTGCTTTTTCAATTTCTTTGCTGGCATCAGTTAGTTTGTCATTTGTTTTTCCAAGAATCTTGTGGTTAATCTTGTCAATTTTATCCTGATTTAATTTTACCTCTATGGAATCTGTTGTAAGTCCCATTGGAGTTATACTTGCAACACCCTCCTGTCTTTCAAGGTAAGGTTTTAAAGTATTGGTTGTAAAATCTGACAACTCTTTGATGTCTTTTCCTTTGTAATCAATGCCGGCATACATTGTTGCCATCATGTCCATGCTTACTTCCATTAAGTTAGGTTTGCCACAGCCATCCGGCAAATCGATTGTCTCGATTTTCTGGGAAACTCTTACTAATGTTGAGTCCATGTTGGTTCCATCTGCAAACTGAAGCATAATCATACTGTAGTTGTTTGCTGAGTTGCTGATTACTTTTTCAACGCCACTAACAGTTCCCAATGTACTTTCCATTGGTTCTGTTATGTCCCTTTCTACTTTGTTTGGTGATGCACCGGGTTCTGTGGTAATGACCATTAAATATGGCACCTCCATGTTGGGCATCAAGTCTGTGCTCATGTTGCCGAGGCTTACGCCACCTATGATTAGGATTATGATTACGGCCACTAGAACGAAGTATGGTTTTTTTACAAAAAACTTAGTCATGTGTTTTCCTTTCTGCTCCACATAAAATTGGGTTACTCCCAGTGGGGAAATATGCATTAAAAGTACGCATCCACTTATGAATTAGCCGTTCCCCAGTGAGAAAATATATGTATTACGAAAGCACGCTCCCGCTGCCTTCAGCTCGTAGCGGTTATATAAAGCCGACTTCGCTGCCTTTATTAACCGACGGCTTCAGAGCACTTTCTTTAATACATATATTTTCTCACTGGGATATACAAATTCGTGTGGGGAGTATAATGTCTTAATATGTATATGTTCGCCTTGGAATTGCATATTCGTATGGGGAGTATAATGTTTGTTGTATGACATGTTGTCATATGGTATTGTATATGACAGGGTGTCATAAGTCAACTTGTTTTTCAACTATTTTCTTCTTGCACCATAGTGCATCCATAGTGAAACGTTTCTTATTAAATAAAAGAAAACAAGGCGGGGCAATGTTTTTTGCTCTGTCTTGTTTCCTGATTTTATCTTATTTATTTTTTTGATTATTACTATGTATAATTTGTTTATTTAGCTTCTCTTGTTTATGCATAGTTTGTTCATCTCTTCTGTTACTGTGTTTACTTGCCTGTATTCTGTCTGTTTTATCTTTCTTTTTATTTTAATTTAAAGCTCATAAATACGGGCTGGTGGTCTGAGTATTTGAAGCCGTTGTCTTTGATTGTGTAATCTGTCATTTGAACGTTGTCGGATATGATGAACCCGTCTAATATACATGTGAAAGTCTTTCCTTTGATGTATTCCATATCTGTATTTCTGTTGGATGGTGCAAGGCTATCGTATTTGCCTTTTGACAGTTGGTCCATTGCAAAGCTTAATTCCTTTGGCATTTTACTTCGTGGAAATGGATATGCCCAGCCTTCGTGTTCTGCATTATCGTTTTCGTCCAGTTTTAAGTTGTGATTAAAATCGCCACCGCATATAACGTAATTGCCTTTTTGGCGTTCTTCCTTCATATCGTTAAAAAGCATTGAAGTCTGACCTTCTCGTATTTCGTCGCTATTTCCGTAAGCAGACATATGAACGCTGTACACTACAAGTTCCTTTCCACCGTCTACAGGAATACGGCTTACACTATAGCATCTGTCCAAATCCAATATTTTTGAAAAAGAAGTTGAAATTGGAAAGCTTCTTCTTACTGCTGATGTAATCAAATATTTTGAGTAAAAGGCAATTCCTGAATATGACTTTCCGATAGGTTCATTAAATGGATAAAATAAATATGCTGAATCGTAATTTACGGCAAAGTCTTCGTAATAATTTGCGAATTTTTCTGTTATTAAATTTTCCTGATTAACGTGATAGCTTCTGGTAGATTTTCTGTCTACTTCCTGAAAAATCATAAAATCAGGCTTTTCTTCCATAGCATAATCTGCCGCACCGTTAATGGCGTCAATGCCTGACTGTTTGCTAAAACATCTTGAATATTTTCCGCCATCCATAAAGAAACTGTAAGTTGGAGTATAAGCTCCAAATCCAACATTATATGTTCCTATTTTGTATTCTTTATTTTTTGTCAGTTTGCTTGTATCTAACGTTTTGACATTTTTGCTTTCACCGGTCTCACTACTATTTGCATTCTGAGATGACGCAGGTTTGTTAATTGATAATTTCTGCTTGTCCGGTATTCTGTGGTAAGTTCCGAAAACATATGCCACGTAGCCTAAAACAATTATCAGAAAAAGCGCCACTATGCTTACAAGGGTTGCAACCACTTTCTTTTTGGTAGACCATTTTTTCTTTTCTCTTTTGTTACTCATTTCTTCTCCTTTTGTCACGTCTTTATTTTTTATGATACTAAACTCCATAAACTTTTTCTACTAGTTAATTTTTTAATCTTACATTTAATTTTTGTATTAGCGAATCTTTAATAAATTTTGCATTTAGTTTTTTGTATTTACTTTATTTTGTTTTTTTAAGTAGACTTTCTTCCCTATCTATAAACATAACAAGAAATGCTAAAATTAATAATATGGCACTTACAAGGATTGCCCTCTTGCCAAGAATCTCAATAAAGCCGTTACTAATTATTGCGCCTACTATAAAGCAGCCTATAATTCCAAAATATAAAATTCCATTTAGCAATTTTTGTCTGTCTTTTGACTTGGTGAAGTCGCACATATTCTGGGTAGCGCTTCTTAAATTACCGATACACATTGTTGTGGCGATGCCTTTACCATGAATTTTTCTGAAGCTTTCAACCTGTATTCCGCAGGCAAGGGATGTTAAACTGTTTGCTAAAAGATTTAATGATAATGGTACAAATGATACCCCTATTAAAATTATTGCCTCATACAATACCGACCACTGTCTCCAATGAAGTTTCCTTGTTGTTTTCATTCTTACAACGTCAGCCAACATTATGCCTATTGTAAAAGCTAAAATTGGGCAGAAATAATATATTGCCTTATGAAAATTTCCCACAGAAAGGTTTACACCAAACAGAAGCATATTTCCTGTTTGGGCATTTGCAAAGACTTCTCCTCTTTCAATATATGAGTAAGCATCCATCATACCACCTGAAATTGCGAGCAATGCTCCTAACTCAATGGATTCTGATATTTGTTTTGCCTTTATCATTTTGTAATCACCTCAGTTTTAATATTTTTATACCTTGTTTTTATACTTTATTTTTATGCTTTGTTTTTATTTGTTTTTGTACTTTGTTTTTATGCTTTAAATATCATACTTTCTTTTTTATAAAAGTGTAATTTTATATTTTGCTTTTTTATAATTTATTTATATCTTTTACTTTTTTATAATTTCCTTCATCTATTATATACTTTAAGAAGATAATTTCAAGAAATAGTATGTACTCAGATAATTCTTCAATAACCTTCATTTAGTAATTGAACTTTATAAATTTCTTTTGTGCGAAAGTTCATTGTTGTGGAACATTTTTATATAATAAACAATTTTCCATTACACAAAAAACTCTACAGGAAATTTTTTCAAATCTCCCGTAGAGTTTTTATTTAACTTTTTATCAACTTAAGTTTTTATTCTTTTAAGTTCTTATTTAACTTTTTACTTTAGCTGAATATGAGCCGTACACTTTTGCTCCAGTTACTTTCTTAAACTTAATAGAAATTTTCTTCTTACCAGCTTTGTTTGAAATAATCTTGGACTTGCCTGATTTGTATATTTTTACCAATCAATTTCCGCCATGGCATCATCTACACCTTCAGCATAATCCTCATCATTGTCATATCGGTCGTAATCATAGTCTCCATCATCATAAATATCATCATAGCCATCATCATAGGCATCTTCACTTGAATCATATTGTATACGTTTATGGTATTTGTAAACCTTGTTGTCGCTGGTAGTTTCCTGAGTATAGTCCGAATCATCGTCATAATCATTGTCATCACTAATCAAATGCCATCTGCAATAATTTGTTCCTTCAACTACCTTTTCGGTACATCCTTCTTCAATACATTTTGGTTCAAAATATCCTATAATTTTATCTCTTTGAGCAATAGTGAATAATGCAAGGATAATAACAGTTATTATAGTTGTTTTCATATACTTGTTCATTTTCTTCATAACGGTACCTCCTGAAATTGAGTTTTTCATAAGTAGCTAATTGGCTTCTATGCTGAAATTTTCATTGTTTCAGTTAAATCTATTTTTTCCATTTCTTCTAAATTTTCCTTACAAATATCTGCCATGTTCTGACAATCAATGTACATTGTCATATTGTAAAGTAAATCCAGCTCGTGTTCTTTCTGCTTCTGCAGCTGCTTAAGATTTCTTAAATCCTTGTATACTTTATAGCCCTCTGTCACGTTATATTTACTATCCTCTATGTAATCTGTTTCATCTGCTATCTGGTCTGCAGATTCATGTAAGAGAGTTGGTTCTGCTGTATCTTCCGCTGAATTCATTTGTTCATTGGGAGTTACATCTGTTATCTCTTCTACTGAATTCATTTGTTCATTTGAGGTTGCTTCTTCTGTCTCTTCTACCGGTGAAATTAAATAAAAATGAGATTTCTTTCCTACTGAGGTTCTTGAATTAGCATCTTTCAAAGTAAATATCTCTGCCTCTTCCCGTCCTGATGCAACGACAAGCTGGTCAGATTTATTTGTTCGATAATAATTACCACTGTAGTCCATTATGTAAAAAAACTGTTTGTTCCAATCATAATAAAACCTCCTAACTCAATGTAGTTTAGAATGTAAAAGTTAAGATGTGCCGCTAGAAATGTGTGAATTTACATTCTTGCTGGGGAATTTTCCCTGTTTTGTGTAGTTGTTTTTACCTTGTTATTCAATCTAGGACAAAGTTAATTCTAGTCAAAATCATAATCGTCTGCTTCTAACCCGGCTTCTTCCAATGCCTCTGCTCTTTCATCAGAATCCATAAACTCTAACTCATCAGCATCAAGTCCTGCCAGCATGGCATCAGTCTCAAAATCATCATTTGCGTCTTCTTCAAAGTCTCCAGCATCTCCAAATAATGCCTCATGCTCTTCCCTGCTGGAACAAATCATCTCTTGTGCAAACATCATTTCTGTACCATCTATTTCACCATCACCATTTAAATCCATCCAATTTCTCATCACTATACCTCCTCGTTTCTATTATTCTCTTTAAGATATGTTTATTTATTTTTATCTGTTTTTTCTTCTATCCAATGCTCTTATTGTTCCTTCTAACTTTATAGAATCTTCCACTGTCCATTTCTTTCCCGAGCCAATACATGCTCCCATTGCACTTCCGTATATTGCTGCTCTGTTTGTTTTCTTATTTTTGTTAAAAGCATTGCCTGCTCCTAAAGCTGCTCCAACAATTGCATCTTTGTCTCCGAATAATCCCATAAGTACCACCTTTCCGTTCCTTAAGAACTAAATCTTATTTTTTTACTCTGGTTTATTTACTCTCATTCTAGCAAATAGGTTGTCCTATAAATGGGACTTATGGCAGAAAAGTATTGAAATTTAATTGCAATTTAAACTGCTAGTTTTTCCATGCTACTACTTTTGCAAACTAGCAGTTACCTTTGCAAAAGTGTATATTTTAAGTAGTCTTTGTTTG
>NZ_DBLZZO010000018.1:0-58245 GCF_057858645.1 Eubacterium sp. | reverse complement strand
TAAGGTTTTTGCTAATATACAGCTTCTCTTATCTTATTTTTGTTGACGTTGTTTCTAGTATCATTTATCATTATTAAGATGTATAATTTAGAAGGATTTATTTAGAATAAATTAAGTTAAAAATACTAAAATAAGGTATGTATATGGATAATAAAAGATTAAAAGAACAGAAAAGTAATACAGAAGAAATAAGATTAAATAAATTTTTAAGTGATGCAGGTTTTTGCTCAAGAAGACAGGCTGACAGATTAATAGAAGAAGGGCATGTTAAGGTAAACAACGAAACTGCTTTGATGGGGCAGAAAGTAACTTTGTTAGACAAAGTTACTGTTGATGGAAAAGAAGTTTCAAGAGAAGAAGAACAGATTGTTATAGCTTTTAATAAGCCTGTTGGAGTAGAATGTACAACTGACAAAAATAATCCCGATAATATTGTAGATTATATTAACTATAAGAAGAGAATTTATCCTATTGGAAGATTGGACAAGAATTCTCAAGGGTTAATATTGTTAACGAATGACGGGGCGTTGGTTAATAACATTTTAAAAGCTTCCAATTATCATGAAAAGGAATATGTTGTAACTGTTGATAAACCCATTACAGAGGAGTTTATCAAACAAATGTCCAAAGGAGTAAAAATATTAGACCAGGTTACAAGACCTTGCGTTGTTAAAAAAGTTAATAAACATACATTTAATATTATTTTAACTCAGGGCTTAAACAGACAGATTAGAAGAATGTGCGAAACTCTTGGCTTTAAAGTTCAGAAATTAAAAAGAGTCAGAATTATGGGAGTGCATTTGGATAATTTACCAATTGGAAATTATAGAAACTTAACAAATAGTGAATTAGATTCATTAAAGAAAAATTAAAGCGGTTTATCAAAATATGTAAGTGAGGATTAGATTTAAAGTGGATAAAAAAGAAAGAATCAAAGAGTTAGTAGATATATTAAATAAGGCGAGTAAAGCATACTATCAGGATGCAAAGGAAATAATGAGCAACTTTGAATATGATGCTTTATATGATGAATTAGTACAGTTAGAAAAAGATACAGGAATTGTTTTGGCGAACAGCCCCACAGTTAATGTAGGCTATGAGGTTGTAAGTGAACTTCCTAAAGAACAGCATGAAAGTCCAATGTTATCTTTGGACAAAACTAAGGAAGTAAATGTGCTGGCTGATTTCGCGGGAGACAAAAAATCATTATTGTCTTGGAAACTTGATGGCCTTACAGTGGTTTTAACATACGAGCAGGGAAAACTTTTTAAGGCTGTTACAAGAGGTAATGGTGAAATTGGTGAAGTTATAACAAATAATGCAAAAACATTCAAAAACATTCCTTTAAGCATTCCTTATGAGGGAAGATTGGTGTTACGTGGAGAAGCCATTATAAAATATTCTGATTTTGAAAAAATCAACAGGGAAATTGAGGATGCTCAGGCAAAATATAAGAACCCAAGAAATTTATGCTCAGGTTCCGTAAGACAATTAAACAGTGAAATTACTGCTAAAAGAAATGTAAACTTTATAGCTTTTGCCTTGATTAGTGCAGAAAATGTTGATTTTAAAAATTCAATTGAGCACCAATACTTATGGCTTGAACAACAGGGATTTGAAGTTGTTGAAAGAAAAGAAGTAACATCTTCAAATATGGAAGAAACTGTAAAGTATTTTGCAGAAAAAATCAAAGAATACGATTATCCTTCAGATGGTTTGGTTTTAATGTATGATGATATTGAATATGGTTTATCTTTAGGCAGAACTGCGAAGTTCCCAAGAAACGGAATTGCTTTTAAATGGGAAGATGAACAGGCTGAGACAACTTTAGAATATATCGAATGGAGTCCAAGCAGAACAGGTTTGATTAATCCTGTTGCAGTTTTTAAACCGGTAGAACTTGAAGGGACTACAGTTACAAGAGCAAGTGTTCACAATATCAGCATAATGGAGGAACTTAAATTAGGAGATGGGGATACAATTAAAGTGTACAAGGCTAATATGATTATCCCTCAAATTTCCGAAAACGTAACTAAATCAGGCAAGTGCATTATACCTGAAATTTGTCCGGCATGTGGAGAAAGAACAGAAATAAAAAATGACAACGGAGTAAAAACTTTATATTGTCCGAACAAACAATGCCCCGCAAAGCATGTTAAATTATATTCATTATTTGTTTCAAGAAATGCAATGAACATAGATGGATTATCAGAGGAAACTTTAGAGAAATTTATCGATGCAGGATACATTCACGAATTTGCGGATATATTTAATTTAAGCAGATATCAGAAAGAAATTGTGGAAACACCTGGATTTGGCCAAAAGTCTTACGACAATTTAATTGATTCCTTAAACAAGGCAAGAGAGGTAGAATTACATGCTCTTTTATATAGCCTGGGAATTCCGAATATCGGTGTGGCAAATGCCAAGCTTATTTGCAAATACTTTAATAATGATATTGAAAAAATCACACATGCTACAGCAGAAGAGTTAGTTAAAATAGATGGCATTGGTGACAAGATGGCTGTTAAATTTGTGGAGTATTTTTCTGATAAAGAAAATATTAAAAAGTTTAACAACCTATTAAATGAATTAACAATTATAAAAGAAGAAAACAACGAAGAACAAAACATGGCAGGTCTTAACTTTGTGGTTACAGGAAGTGTGGAAAGGTTTGCCAATCGTAATGAAGTAAAAGATTATATTGAAAAAAGAGGTGGCAAGGTTACAGGCTCAGTAACTTCAAAAACTAATTATTTAATTAATAATGATTTACTATCAAATTCTTCTAAAAACAAAAAAGCCAAGGAACTGGGTATAGAAATCATTAATGAAGAACAGTTTTTAGAGCGTTGGAAATAAAAAATAATATCTTAAGTATACACAGAAAAGCAGTTGACAATACAACTGCTTTTTATTTATAATTGGATTGTATTACACCAAGTAGTACAAATGAAAAAGAAAGGGGTAAGGAATGCTTACTGTAAATTTCAGTTCCAGAACACCGGTATATCAGCAGCTATACGATGATGTAATAAGACTGGTATCTTTAGGTGTTTTGAAAAGTGATACAAAATTACCACCGGTTAGAATTTTGGCTACAGAATTGGGAATTAATCCAAATACTGTTCAGAAGGCTTACAAAATGCTTGAAAAAGATGGATATATATATTCTACAGTAGGAAGAGGAAGTTTTGTTTCTAACAAGTTGGATCAAAACCAGGCAGAAAAAATCCAGGCGAAAAATGATTTGAAAGAATCAATAGATAAAGCATATAAAAAGGGGATTACCAAGGATGAAATGATTGAGTTGGTAGATGAAATTACAAGCGGAGGAAGAGTGAATGATTGAAATAAAAAATCTCACAAAAAGATTTGAAAAAACAGTCGCAATAAATAATTTAAACTGCGAAATATCAGAAGGAATGATATTCGGTTTGGCAGGTAGCAACGGCAGTGGAAAAAGTACATTACTTAGAACATTGTCTGGAGTTTATGAACCTAACCAGGGACAGGTTATAATTGACGGTCAGAATGCCTTTGATAACCATGTTATAAAAGAAAGATGTGCATACATTGCTGACTATCCGTATTTCTTTAATGATAGTACAGTTGATAAAATGGCAGACTTGTACAGAAAAATGTATTCAAACTGGAGCGAGGAACGTTATTTGAAATTATGTTCAATGTTTCCAATTGCAACAAACAAAAAAATTGTAAACATGAGTAAAGGTATGCAACGTCAGGCGTCTGTTATTTTGGCGTTTGCAACAAATCCTAAATATTTATTTTTAGATGAAATTTTTGACGGCCTTGATCCTGTAATAAGAAATACATTGAAAACATTGATAATTGAGGATGTAACAGACAGAGAGATGACATGTATTATAGCATCTCATAATCTTAGAGAAATAGATGATATTTGTGACAAAATCGTACTTTTACATAAAGGTACATTGGTAACTAATGAAGAGACCGATGAACTAAAAAGCCAGATGCATAAAATACAGCTTGCTTTTAATAAGTCAATTGACAGAAAAGTGTTTAGACAAATTGGGGCTGACATAATGAGACAGGTTGGAAATTATTATGTACTTATGGTAAAGGGAGATATTGAGGAAATCATGAAAGAATTAAATGAATTGGAACCTGCATTTATTGAGGTTATGCCTTCTACATTAGAAGAAGTATTTATAAGCAAAATGGAGGGGGTAGGATATGGCAAGTAATATACCGACAGCTTTCAGTCAAAGGAAGAAAGCTTTAAACTTATTTAGATGGACTAACAAAAGATACAGAGGCATATTAATTGCATATATTCTTTTATTATCAGTATCATCTCCTTTAATGGAACTTATTATTAAATTAAAAAACAGAAACATAGAAGAAGTTGTAAATGCGGCACCGGTGCTTATTGGAACAACATTTACATTAGTGGCAATGATTTTTTCTACAGTCTTTGCCTTTGTGTCATTTTCATACATACATAATAAAAGATGTGTGGATATGTTTGGTAGCTTTCCTGTAGATAGGGCGACAATGTTATTTACAAGATTGTTTTCTGTAATATTCCAGACAGTTATACCAATATTTATAGTTGGCTTAATTAGTGCAATGATGACTTTTGACTTGGATGGATTTTTGCACGTGTCAAGAAATGTATTGTTTGTTGCAATTGCTGTTGTAGGCAACGTGACATTTATTTCAGCAGTTTCACTTTGCTGTGGAACAGTTGTGGATACAGTTGTAAGTTATATAGCCATAAACGGAATTTATCCGGTATGCGTTTTGATTTGCTACCTGTTCCCAAATTCAATACTTCCGGGATACAGCGTAAAGTCAATGAATAACTACGAAATTTACACATTATTAAGTCCTTTCCTTGCACCGTTTGCAGGGGCTTTCGGAAAACACAATCTGCTCTATGTATTATGGTGGGTAGGTTTTAGTGTAGCATTACTTATTGCAAGTTACTATCTCGTTAAGAAAAGAAAAGTTGAAGTTGCACAGAACTCATCAATTCATATAGGACTTGAGCAGACTATAAAAGTATTTGCCGGTTTTGCAGTTGGTTTCTGTTTCGGCTGGATACTTGTTGCTATTTCTGGAAAAGAATCAACAGGGGTACAGTTTATATGGTTTACTGTTGGAATTTTAATTGGCACAATTGCAACAGTTATAATACTCCATTTAATTTATAACAGAAGTCTGTCTGACATTAGAAAAAGTGTTTTAGTAATAGGAATCGATATAGTTTTTGTATTCATTTTTTTAATTTCAATTGCCAGAGGCGGTTTAGGATTTGACAAGAGAATACCTAATGAAAAAGATGTAGAGGCAGTTGCAGTCTCAATGGACAGCAGTTCAAGCTTCATTGTAAACGGCGTTAATATTAGTGAGTATTACATTAAGGATAAGAACGCAATTGAGGCAACTTTAAATGCACATAGAGCTGTTGTTAAACAGGCACTTGAAGATAAGAGTATAATATATCCTATTTACGGAAGTAAAGATGTATCATTCGCAAAAGAAGGTGTGGATGAAATAACAAAGGATTATTATAGATTAAACATTTCATATAAGCTGAAAAATGGTTCTTATATAAACAGAACTTATGATGGATGTTTTTATGGGGATGAGTTTGACAGATTGTCAAAAATCGTTAAGAAACAAAATAATATAGTTGGTAATCTTATGAAAATACCTGCTTCCTATCTGTCGTATGTTGAGATAACTGACACTGTTAATGACAGAAGTACAGGTTTAGATGAATTTACTGAAAAAGGAAAGAAGGAAATTTACGAAGAACTGAGAAATGCAGCAAAGAAAGATTACGACCAAATGGGCGAAAAATTCTTTAGTACAAAGAACATGAAATGGCAGTTGTCATTATCCTTTATGGAGGATACTTATAACGGAGACGGCAATCAGATATACATAACCTTCAACATAAGTAAGAAGCACAAGAATCTATATAAATTCTTATTAGATAAAGGATATGAAAATGTTGAATTAATTAACTTAAAACAGGAAATGTATAGAGGTCAGGATAATAATTACGGCACAATGACCGGAAAAGAACGACGAACTGTTTATTTTAAAGTTCCAAAGTATTGGGACAATGCTAAGGAGATAAGAGCCTTTTTATATGACAGTGATGAATATAATTTCTACACAACATCTTTCAGTGTGAAAGAATCACAATGTGAGAGAGTGAAGGGAAATCTTTGGAAATATACATATTCTTTAGGTAGTAACATGGAAACAGGCACTTTAGATAAGGTGTTTGATAAAATTATGTTCTGTCAGGTAGAAGAGAATGGCGTACAGACTACAGGATGTGTAACATTACCTAAAAATAGGGAAAAGAAATGCCTGAAATTAAAAAACGGTAAGTTTGGTCTTAATGGTGATGGCATTAGAGATTCTTTATATAACTATAAGTGGGAAAAATTAAAGTAGTCTTATTGACCGAGAAGAAAATAGTGATATAATTGAATAAGGTTTTGACTTAAATGCACATATGTCAAAATATTATGACAAATTAATAATACGGAGGAATAAAAGATGGACAAGAAAAATATTGACTGGGCAAATCTTGGTTTTGGTTATGTAGATACTGACAAGAGATTTGTGGCAAATTTCAAAGATGGCAAGTGGGATGATGGAGTATTAACAGAGGACTCAAACGTAGTCATTAACGAATGTGCCGGAGTATTACAGTATGCTCAGACTATTTTCGAAGGAATGAAGGCGTACACAACAGAGGATGGACGCATAGTCACATTCCGTCCTGACTTAAACGCATCTCGTTTCGCTGATTCAGCAAGAAGATTAGAGATGCCTGTATTCCCAGAGGATAAATTCGTAAAAGCTATTAAGGAAACAGTAAAGGCTAACGCAGCATACGTTCCACCTTATGGTTCAGGAGCTACATTATATGTAAGACCTTATATGTTCGCAAGCTCAGCAGTAATTGGTGTTAAGCCTGCAGAAGAATATCAGTTCAGAGTTCTTACAACACCTGTAGGACCTTACTTTAAGGGCGGCGCAAAGCCAATTACAATTAAGGTTAGTGATTTTGATAGAGCAGCTCCTCATGGAACAGGACATATCAAAGCAGGTCTTAACTATGCAATGAGCTTACATGCAATTGTTACTGCACATGCAGAAGGTTTTGATGAGAACATGTACCTTGATGCAGCAACAAGAACAAAGGTAGAAGAAACAGGTGGTGCAAACTTCATTTTCGTAACAAAAGATAATAAAGTTGTTACTCCAAAGTCAAACAGTATTTTACCTTCAATTACACGTCGTTCAATTATGCATGTTGCAAAAGAATATCTTGGACTTGAAGTTGAAGAAAGAGAAGTATTCATCGATGAAGTTAAAGATTTTGCAGAATGTGGTTTATGTGGAACAGCAGCAGTTATTTCACCTGTTGGTAAGATTGTAAATCATGGCGAAGAAATCTGCTTCCCAAGTGGAATGGATGAAATGGGACCTATTACAAAGAAATTATATGAAACATTAACAGGTATCCAGATGGGCAGAATTGAAGCTCCAGAAGGCTGGTTAGTAGAAATTAAGTAATGACAATAAAAAGTCCGCTTATGTAACAGTAGGCGGGCTTATTTATTAATTGTGATTTCTTTGAAATCACAATTAATAAATAACGTTCCACTAGGGATGCACACTCGCGCAAAAGGAAAAATGTTGCTGAAGCAACATGCGCTCGGTGCGTAGAATGTCCCAAGGGACATTCTTAATTATATAATTGTGATTTCAAAGAAATCCCAATTAATTTGTTGTAGCTATTACTATTATGAAGGAGAAAAATATATATGTGGACAAGAGCAGAATTAAAAAGTACAGCCAGACAGATACTACAGAAGAATTACTGGAGTGGGGTACTTGTAACTTTGATATTATCCATTGTTATTGGTAATTTTAGTTTTGGAACATCAGTTAATTTTAATGACGTAACAGATTCCATAACTAACACGGGAAATTCTATTTTAACAGACAACTCTTATATGGGATATACAGATCAAAGTGTGAATTTACAGTTTAATATTTTAAGAACAAGATTACTGGGAATTATGAAAAATATTTCATACACACAGATTTCCATGGTGTTAATACTTGGAATAATCATTTTCCTAGCAGGTCTTGCTTTAGCTTTCTTAGTTTTTGCACAGTTAGAGGTTGGCTGTAAGAGATGGTTAATTAAAAACAGAACAGTGAATCCTCAATTTAGTGAAATGACAGAAGGGTTCAGAAATGGGTATTTAAACATTGCAAAAACAATGTTTTTAAAATCATTATATACATCATTATGGTCACTGTTATTTATTATACCCGGTATAGTTAAAATGTACGAATACAGAATGATACCATATTTGCTTGCTGAAAATCCTAATATGAGTTCCAGCGAAGCTTTTAGAAGAAGCAGACAAATGATGATGGGGAATAAAATGAATGCGTTTGTCCTTGACTTATCATTTATTGGTTGGAATATTTTGGCAGCGTTTACATGTGGTATACTTAACATATTCTATGTTGTACCATATAAATGTTTAACAGATGTAGAATTATACGTGACTCTATGTGGTTATCCTAAGCAGAATAATCAGCAACAGCATGATAATTTTAATACAAATTATGACAGTTACGAAGAAGTTTAGAAAAAAGTCACTTTTTGGAAACAAAATTCGATTATTATACTAGACAAAGGAATTATAATTTGTTAAAATTATAACAAAGTTGAAAATCTTTTTAAAAATTATATATATGGAGGATTAATATTATGTCAAAAAAAGTAGTTATTGCAGGCGCATGTCGTACAGCAATCGGTAAGATGGGTGGAGCTTTAAGCACAACTCCAGCACCAGTTTTAGGATCTATTGTTATTGAAGAAGCTCTTAAGAGAGCAGGCGTACCAAAGGACGCTGTTGATCACGTATACATGGGATGCGTTATCCAGGCTGGTCTTGGACAGAACGTAGCTCGTCAGGCTTCAATCAAGGCAGGTCTTCCAATTGAAACACCAGCAGTTACAGTAAACGTTGTTTGTGGATCAGGTCTTAACTGTGTAAACATGGCTGCGCAGATGATTAAAGCAGGAGATGCTGATATTGTTGTTGCAGGTGGTATGGAAAATATGTCAATGGCACCATACGCACTTCCAAAGGCAAGATTTGGTTACAGAATGAACAATGGTACAATCATTGATACAATGGTAAATGATGCTTTAACAGATGCATTCAACAACTACCACATGATGATTACTGCTGAAAACGTAGCTGAACAGTGGGGAATCTCAAGAGAAGAATTAGATGAATTCTCAGCAAACTCACAGCAGAAATGCGAAAAGGCTATGGCTGACGGTAAGTTCAAAGATGAAATCGTACCTGTTGTTGTTAAGAATAGAAAGGGCGATATCGTTGTAGATACAGATGAAGGACCAAGAGCTGGTACAACAGCTGAATCACTTGGTAAACTAAGATGCTGTTCAGGAAAGCCTGATGGTGTTATTACAGCAGGAAATGCTTCAGGTATTAACGATGGAGCTGCAGCAGTTGTAGTTATGAGCGAAGAAAAAGCTAAAGAATTAGGTGTTACACCTATGGCTACATTTGTTGCCGGAGCACTTGGTGGTGTTGCACCTGAAATCATGGGTGTTGGACCAGTTGCTTCAACAAAGAAAGTTATGGAAAAAACTGGCTTAACAGTTGATGATATGGACTTAATCGAAGCTAACGAAGCTTTCGCAGCACAGTCAGTAGCAGTTGCTAGAGACTTAAAGTTCGATATGAGCAAAGTAAACGTAAACGGTGGTGCTATCGCACTTGGACATCCGGTAGGAGCTTCAGGTTGCCGTATCCTTGTTACATTACTTCATGAAATGCAGAAGAGAGATGCTAAGAAGGGTCTCGCTACTTTATGTATCGGTGGCGGAATGGGTTGCTCAACAATCGTTGAAAGAGACTAATTGAATACATAAAAAGCTGGTGGCAATTTTTTACTACCAGCTTTTAGTGTGTTTTTCTACCATAAGAGTTTATCCAAACTCTTAATACAATTATAATTTTTTAAGGAGAAGTGATATGGAATTTATTACTTATGAACAGGATGGATTTGTTGGAGTAATTACAATCAACCGTCCAAAGGCATTAAATGCATTAAACAGCCAGGTTCTTGATGAATTAAATGCAACTCTAGATGCAGTTAATTTAGATGAAACAAGAGCATTAGTTTTAACAGGTGCAGGAGAAAAATCATTTGTAGCCGGTGCTGATATTGGAGAAATGTCAACATTAACAAAGGCTGAAGGTGAAGCATTTGGTAAAAAAGGAAACGATGTATTTAGAAAGTTAGAAACATTTGACATTCCTGTAATCGCTGCCGTAAACGGATTTGCTTTAGGTGGTGGATGCGAAATCTCAATGAGTTGTGATATTAGACTTTGTTCTGAAAATGCAATTTTCGGACAGCCTGAAGTAGGTCTTGGAATCACACCTGGATTTGGTGGAACACAAAGACTTGCAAGATTAGTTGGTCCTGGAATGGCTAAGCAGATGATTTACACAGCTAGAAACATTAAGGCTGATGAAGCTTACAGAATCGGTCTTGTAAATGCTGTATATCCACAGGAAGAATTATTAGATGCTGCAAAGAAGTTAGCTGCAACAATTGCTAAGCAGGCTCCTATCGCAGTTAGAGCTTGTAAGAAAGCTATCAACGATGGCCTTGATGCAAGCATGGATGATGCTATCGTTATTGAAGAAAAATTATTTGGAAGCTGCTTCGAAACAGAAGATCAGAAGGCAGGAATGGGTAACTTTCTTGAAAAAGATAAAGAAAAGAAGTTAAAAGTTGTTCCTTTCCAGAACAAATAATTAAATAAGGAAAACACCACATGGATTTAATTTCATTGTGGATACAATTTAAATTTTATAAAAATATTTTTGGAGGAAAATAAGATGAAAGTTGGAGTAATTGGTGCTGGTACAATGGGCCAGGGAATCGCAAAGGCTTTTGCTATGGTTGATGGTTACACAGTAGCTTTATGTGACATCAAGCAGGAATGGGCAGAAGGCGGAAAAGACAAGATTGCTAAAGGATATGCAAGACTTGTTGCAAAAGGAAAAATGACACAGGAACAGGTTGATGGTATTCTTGATAGCATCACACCAGGTCTTAAGGAAGACTTATGTGCAGATTGTGACTTAATCGTTGAAGCTGCATTTGAAAACATGGAAGTTAAGAAAACTACATTTAGTGAATTAGATAAGATTTGTAAGCCTGAATGTATCTTTGCTTCAAATACATCATCACTTTCTATCACAGAAATCGGAAATGGTCTTACACGTCCTATGATTGGTATGCATTTCTTCAACCCTGCTGATAGAATGAAATTAGTAGAAGTTATCGCAGGCGTTAATACACCTGACGAAACAGTAGAAGAAATCATTAAGATTTCAAAAGAAATTGGAAAGACACCTGTACAGGTAAATGAAGCTGCAGGATTTGTAGTAAACAGAATTTTAATTCCAATGATTAACGAAGCTGCTTTCATTAAGATGGAAGGTGTTTCAGATATCGCTGGTATTGATGCAGCTATGAAGCTTGGTGCTAACCACCCAATGGGACCACTTGAATTAGGTGATTTCGTTGGTTTAGATATCTGCCTTGCAATTATGGATGTACTTTATAATGAGACAGGAGATAGCAAATATCGTGCATGTCCATTAATCCGTAAGATGGTTAGAGGTGGAAATCTTGGTGTTAAATCAGGTAAGGGATTCTACGTTTATAACGCAGACCGTACAAAGACACCAGTAGATGCTCAGTAATTTAGAGCAAACTATAAATATGGAGGAAAGATAAATGGATTTTACTTTAAGCAAAAAACATGAAATGGCTAGAACTCTTTTCAAAGAATTCGCTGAAAATGAAGTTAAACCTCTTGCTCAGGAAACAGATGAAAATGAACAGTTTCCAGTAGAGACAGTTGAAAAGATGGCAAAATATGGTTTCCTTGGTATACCGGTTCCTAAGGAATACGGCGGACAGGGATGTGACGTTTTAACATATGTAATGTGTGTTGAAGAATTATCAAAAGTATGTGGTACAACAGGTGTTATCGTATCTGCACATACATCACTTTGTATCGATCCTATTATGACATTCGGTACAGAAGAACAGAAGAAGAAATATGTTCCAGATCTTGCAAGTGGTAAGAAGCTTGGAGCTTTCGGTCTTACAGAACCTGGTGCCGGTACAGACGCACAGGGACAGCAGACAAAGGCTGTATTTGATGAAGCTACAAATGAATGGGTATTAAACGGTTCTAAGTGCTTCATTACAAATGGTAAGTACGCAGATGTTTACATTGTAATCGCTGTAACAGGTAAAGTTGAAAAACGTGGTAGAATGATGAAAGAAATTTCAGCATTTATCGTTGAAAAAGGAACACCTGGATTTACATTTGGTACAAAAGAAAAGAAGATGGGTATCCGTGGTTCAGCTACATACGAATTAATCTTTGAAGATTGCCGTATCCCAGCTGAAAACTTACTTGGTAAGAAGGGTAAAGGTTTCGGTATCGCTATGCATACACTTGATGGTGGACGTATTGGTATCGCTTCACAGGCTCTTGGTCTTGCTGAAGGTGCTCTTGAAACAACAATCGAATATGTTAAGGAAAGAAAACAGTTCGGTAGAGCAATTGGTCAGTTCCAGAATACTCAGTTCCAGTTAGCAGATATGGCTACTAAGGTAGAAGCTGCTAAGATGTTAGTATACAAAGCTGCAAGAGCTAAAGATACTCAGAAGGAATATGGTTTCGAAGCTGCTCAGGCTAAATTATATGCAGCAGAAGTTGCAATGGAAGTTACAACTAAGGCTGTTCAGTTACACGGTGGTTATGGTTATATCAGAGAATATGACGTTGAAAGAATGATGAGAGATGCTAAGATTACAGAAATCTACGAAGGTACTTCAGAAGTTCAGCGTATGGTAATCTCTGCAAACTTATTAAAGTAATAGGAGGTACTAATCGTGAAAATTATCGTTTGTGTAAAACAGGTACCTGATACAAAGGGTGGAGTTAAATTTAACCCAGATGGTACATTAGATAGAGGTGCAATGCTTACAATTATGAACCCTGATGATAAGGCAGGCCTTGAAGCTGCACTTAGATTAAAAGATCAGTACGGTGCTGAAGTAACAGTTCTTACAATGGGACTTCCAAAGGCTGAAGACGTTCTTCGTGAAGCTATGGCTATGGGTGCTGACAACGGAATCTTAGTAACAGATAGAGTTTTAGGTGGTGCTGATACTTGGGCTACATCTACAACAATTGCTGGTGCTATTAGAAACATTAAGGATTATGACATTATTATTACAGGACGTCAGGCTATCGATGGTGATACAGCTCAGGTTGGACCACAGATTGCTGAACATCTTGGAATCCCTGTTATTTCATACGCTGAAGGTATTGAAGTTGACGGAGATAGCGTAATTGTTAAGAGACAGTATGAAGATAGACATCATATGCTTAAAGCTAAAATGCCTGTATTAATTACAGCTCTTTCAGAATTAAATGATCCTCGTTACATGACTCCAGGTGGAATTTTTGATGCTGTTGATGCTGAAATCACAACTTGGGGAAGAGCAGATTTAGTAGATGTAAACGATGGAGACCTTGGTCTTAAGGGTTCACCTACAAAGATTGCTAAGGCATCAGATAAGGTTCGTAAGGGTGCTGGAGAAAAGGTTGCTCCTGATTCACCTGATGAAGCAGTTGAGTACATCATGGACAAATTATTAACAAAGCACGTTATTTAGTAGAGAGGAGATTATAATTATGCAGAACATTAATTTAGAAGATTATAAAGGCGTATATGTCTTCGCTCAGCAGGTAGATAACGAATTAAGCGGTATCGCATTCGAGTTACTTGGAGAAGCAGGAAGACTTGCAAAACCATTAAATACAGAAGTAACAGCCGTACTTCTTGGATCAAACGTTGGAAATTTAGTTGATCAGTTAGCTGAATATGGCGCTGATAAGGTTATCGTTGTTGATAATCCTGAACTTGAAACATACAGAACAGAACCATATGCTCAGGCTTTAACAGCAGTTATTAATGAATTCAAGCCTGAAATTATGTTAGTTGGTGCTACAGCAATCGGTAGAGATTTAGGTCCTACAGTTTCAGCTAGAGTAGCAACAGGTCTTACAGCTGACTGTACAGTTCTTGAAATTGGTGATTTCCCAATCAACCCAATTCCAGGTAGAGAACAGAAACATAATCAGCTTCTTATGACTCGTCCTGCATTCGGTGGTAATACAATTGCTACTATTGCATGTCCAGATCATAGACCACAGATGGCTACTGTTCGTGCCGGTGTTATGCAGAAGGCAGAACCAAAGGCAGGTGCAAAGGCAGAAGTTATTAACTTTGACGCTAAGTTAGAAAAGAACAGCAAATATGTTGAAATTCAAGAAGTAATTAAGTCTGTAACAGAAACAGTTGACATTATGGACGCTAAGATTTTAGTATCAGGTGGACGTGGTGTTGGTTCAGCAGAAAACTTCAAACTTCTTGAAGATTTAGCAGAAGCTCTTGGTGGTGAAGTAGCATGCTCAAGAGCAGTAACAGATAACGGTTGGTTACCAGTTGACAGACAGGTAGGACAGACAGGTAAGACAGTTCGTCCACAGGTTTACTTTGCAATTGGTATTTCAGGTGCTATCCAGCACGTTGCCGGTATGGAAGAATCAGACCTTATTATCGCAATCAACAAAGACGAAGATGCTCCAATCTTTGACGTAGCTGATTACGGTATCGTAGGTGATTTAAACAAGATCGTACCACAGCTTACAGCAGCAATTAAGGCAACAACAAGTGAAAAATAATCGCGAAGCTTTGAGTAAAGCGACGTAAACATAAAAAGCGAGAAGGTGGAATCGTGCTTGCACGAATGAAACCTTCTCGCTTTTTATGTTATACGGGGCATTTTACGAATGCCGCGTGCTTCTAGATTTGTTTTACAAATCTAGAAGAAACGTCGCTTCAAAGAAATGAAAATATTTCATGGAAGTAAAAAAATAATTGAAAAACAACAATTTGGCGTAGGAAAAATTCATAATGATTATGGCAGAGGCTTCTATTGTACAGAATCATTAGAAATAGCCAAGGAATGGGCGTGTGATTATTTGGAAGGTGGATTTGCCAATGTATACGAATTAGATTGTGAAGAGTTGAAAATTTTGAATTTAAATGATAAAAAATAATATTTTACATTGGCTATCAATACTAATTCAAAATCGTACATTTAGCAGCAATAGTGTAATGGAAATAATGTCAAAAAAATTTCTTATGGAAAAATATAATATTGATATTAGTGAATATGATTTGATAATGGGTATAGAGCAGATGATTCTTATTTCAGATTTGCAGAAGACTTTTTAAATAATTCAATAAGTGTTGAAAAATTAGAAAGAGCAAAGGATATTAACATAGCCAGTGTGGGAACAGTAAAAAATATTGCTGAAACTTTAGGATGTAATATTGAAGAAATAATTTAATAAAGTTAAAAATGATTTTGCATGATTAAATAATTTTAGAAAAATGGTAGAAAATAATAGTAAATGTTAAAAAAATGAAAAAACACTGTAAAAACGTTTAAAAATCTGTTAATATTATAAGGCAATAGCAAATAATAAGAAAGGAAAGTATAGCTAGGCTATACAAAAGAGGAGAATGTTAGAAAAAATATTTAAACTCAAACAGAACAATACTTCTGTTAAGACAGAAGTAATTGCGGGTCTTACAACATTTATGACTATGGCATATATTCTTGCTGTAAACCCAAACATTTTAAGTGATGGTACAAATATGGATAAGGAAGCCATCCTTATTGCTACATGTTTAGCTTCATTTATTGGTACAATGTGTATGGCGTTTATGGCAAATCTTCCATTTGCTTTATCAGCAGGTCTTGGACTTAATGCATATTTTGCATACACAGTTTGTGGTGAAATGGGATACTCATGGCAGATAGCATTATTTGCAGTATTTGTTGAAGGTATTATTTTTATAATTCTTTCTTTAACAAATGTACGTGAAGCTATTTTTGATGCAATTCCATTTAATCTTAAGAAGGCAGTATCAGTTGGTATTGGTTTATTTATTGCTTTCATTGGTTTACAGAATGCAGGACTTGTTCAGAATTCTGATTCAACACTTGTTACTATTACAGACTTTACAAAGAATTTCCATACAGCAGGCATTACAGCATTATTAGCTGTTATTGGTGTATTTATTACAGCTATACTCTATATTAAGAGAGTAAAAGGATCAATTCTTATTGGTATCGTATCAACATGGATTCTTGGAATTATCAGTGAATTAGTAGGATTATATGTTCCTAACGCAAAAGAAGGAGTATTTTCAGTTATTCCAACTAATTTTGTAAGTTTTGATTTTTCAGCATTAGGAAAAACATTTGGTCAGTGCTTCAACCTTGACTTCAAGGCTGTTGGTCTTATTAACTTCATCATTGTTGTATTTGCATTCCTTTTTGTAGACTTATTCGATACATTAGGAACAATCATTGGTGTAAGTACAAAAGCAGGTATGCTTGATGAAGATGGTAAGTTACCAAAGATTAAACCTGCACTGTTATCTGATGCTATCGCTACATCAGCAGGTGCTATTCTTGGTACATCAACTACAACAACATTCGTTGAATCATCAGCAGGTGTAGCTGAAGGTGGTCGTACAGGTCTTACAGCAGTTGTTACAGGATTATTATTCTTAGTAGCTGTAATCTTTTCACCTTTATTTATTACAATTCCATCATTTGCAACAGCTCCTGCACTTATCATGGTTGGATTCCTTATGTTTGGAGCTATTACAGATATTAAGTTTACAGATGATAATTTAACAGAAGCTATTCCAGCTTACCTTTGCGTAATCGCAATGCCATTATTCTACAGCATTTCAGAAGGTATTTCTGTAGGAATTATCTCATATGTATTAATTAACTTAGTATGTGGAAAAGGTAAGAAGGTTAAACCTTTATTATATGTTTTAGCTGTATTATTTATTTTAAAATATATATTCTTATAAAATAATATAACTATAAGATTTGAAAATTGAATATTAACTGTATATATAATGTTATATGCAGACAAAATAAAGGTTATGGTACTAACTTGGTAGTTGGTATCATAACCTTTTATGTTATATATATATTTACCATTTTAGTCAAAGCAGTTATAATGTTAAAGAAGAAAAATGTATATATGAAAATATGTAAATAAGAAAATATATAGTGCTAATTAAAAATAGATAATGGAAAAAGCTAGGCGGAAGCATTGTATATAATGTAACATTCTTCCAAGGTATATTTACATAGACAATATATAAAATAGTTATATAGGAGAAATTTATGAATATAAAAATTGAGTGGAAACAGTGTTTGAAAATTGGAATAAGTATATTCGCACTTTTTTTGTGTATTAACTACTGGAATGCGGTAGCTAATACGATAAGTGTGTTTATTAGTGGTGTTACTCCGATTTTAATAGGGTGCGTGGTTGCGTATATGGTTAATATTTTTATGTCAGGACTTGAAAAAAGATATTTTCCTAACAGCACCAAAGAAGGTGTTATAAAAAGCAGAAGACCTGTATGCATGGTACTGGCAATCGTTATTGTTTTAGGTGTGATAGCACTTTTGATTTATATGATTATACCAGAATTAATCAGATGTATTGAGACTTTTATTAATGGCATGCCGAATTTAATAAAAGAAATTTCTCAAAATAAATATGTTAAAAGAATGGTTTCTCCGGAAACATTAGACCAACTAAAAAACATGAAATGGGATAGCTATTGGGAAAAAATAGGCGGCTTTCTGTTTTCAGGAATTGGTGGTGCGGTAAATGCAGTGGCTGCTGTTGCAAGTTCTGTCATATCTGTTGTGGCAACTATTTTAATTGGAATTATTTTTTCTATATATTTTCTAACAGGAAAAGAAAGATTAATTAATCAAACAAAAAGAGTAATAAAAGTTGTTTTTAAGGAAAAATGGTATAACAAAATAATGCATTATATTTATATTTTTGATGATTGTTTTCATGGTTATATTGTGGGCAAATTAATTGATGCAGTTGTCCTTGGTGGGATGTGTATGTTTACCATGTTTATTTTAAGATTGCCATATGCGGTTATGATTGGAACACTAATAGGTTTTACTGCATTAATACCGGTTGTTGGTGCATATGTAGGAACTGCTGTTGGAGCAATTATGGTATTAACTGAGTCACCAATGCAGGCTATTATATTTGTAATTATTATTTTGGTAATTCAGTTAGTAGAGGGAAATATAATTTATCCAAAAATCATGGGCAATTCAATAGGTCTTCCCGGAATTTGGGTTTTGGCAGCTGTAACTGTAGGCGGTAGTTTGTTTGGAATAATTGGTATGTTAATTGGTGTTCCAATTATTGCGGGATTCTATAAGATAGCATCTGAAAGTATTCATAAAAGGGAAGAAAAACTAAAATAAATCCTTTTAAAAAAGTGCAAAAACAACCCTAGAAATATTATTGAAAAAATACTACAAAAGGAGTATTATATATTTCGTAGAACTAACAAAAGTTAGTAAGGACAAACAACTAAGGAGGAAAAGAAAATGGATGTATTAAAGAAAGTAGGAATGTTCGCAGCTGGAACATTATTTGGAACAGCAGGAATTAAGGTTTTAACAAGCAAGGATGCAAAGAAAGTATATGCTAACTGTACAGCAGCAGTTTTAAGAGCTAAGGACTGTGTAATGGATACAGTTACAGCAGTACAGGAAAACGCAGAAGATATTTATTCAGAAGCACAGCAGATTAATGAAGAAAGAGCTGCTGAAGAAGATATTTTTGAAGATGAAGATGTAGTGGAAGACGAAGAAGGCGAAGAAGAATAATGAAATTTGTTATTAAACACGATATAAAAGGAAGAATTCGTGTACATTTCATTAATGGAAAAATGTCTTACAGAGACGCTGATATTGTTCAGTATTATTTTGAAAATCTGGATTGTATAGAAGCGTGTAAAGTGTTTAATAGAACAAATGACGTTGTACTTAATTATACATGTACACGAAATAACGTACTGAAACTTTTACAGACTTTTTCTTATAAAAAAGTTAATGTGCCTGATACATATTTAGAGAATACAGGTAGAGAACTAAACGAATATTATAAGGAAAAGCTTATTGACAGGGTAATGGTACGCTATGGATGTAAGTTTTTACTTCCAACAAGTGTAAAGATAGCATTGACAGTTTATAATGCTACAAAATATATCGTCAAAGGCATAAAGGTTTTGGCAAAAGGCAAACTGGAAGTGCCTGTTTTAGATGCTACAGCCATAGGTGTATCTGTATTCAGAGGAGATACATCTACAGCAGGCTCTATTATGTTTTTACTTGGTATAGGCGAGTTACTTGAAGAGTGGACTCATAAGAAATCTGTTAGTGACTTAGCAAAGAGCATGTCACTTAACATTGAAAAAGTCTGGGTTAAGCATGGTGAAATTGAAGAGCAGATTGAATATAACAAAGTTAAACCTGATGATATTGTAATTGCAAGAATCGGCGAGATGGTTCCTTTTGACGGAGTTGTAGTTTCCGGTGAAGCAATGATTAACCAGTCATCAATGACAGGAGAATCAATACCTGTAAGAAAGATTACTGATAATTATGTATATGCAGGAACTGTTATTGAAGAAGGTCAGATAGAAGTTAGAGTTAAACAGACAGGTGGAACAGGTAAGTTTGATCAGATTGTTACAATGATAGAAGAATCTGAAAAATTAAAATCTTCAATAGAAGGAAAAGCTGAACACTTAGCTGACAAACTTGTTCCATTTTCATTAGGTGGAACACTTTTAACATATCTGTTTACAAGAAATGCTACCAAGGCAATTTCTATACTTATGGTTGATTATTCCTGTGCATTGAAATTGGCTATGCCTGTTTCTGTGCTGGCAGCCATAAGACAGGCAAGAGAACATAATATTACAGTAAAAGGTGGTAAGTTCCTTGAAAAAGTTGCAGTAGCAGATACTATTGTGTTTGACAAAACCGGTACATTAACAAAATCTGAACCGGTTGTTGTGGATGTGGTGCCTTTTAACGGTTATTCAAAAGATGAACTTTTAAGAATAGCAGCCTGTTTAGAAGAACATTTTCCACATTCTATTGCAAACGCAGTGGTGAATAAAGCAATAGAAAGAAATTTAGTTCACGAAGAACTTCATAGCAAAGTTGAATATATAGTTGCCCATGGAATAGCTACAACTATTTCCGGAAAACGTGCAGTTATTGGAAGTTATCATTTTGTTATGGAAGATGAAGGCTGTGTTGTACCTGAAGGCAAGCAGGAATTATTTGATAGTTTACCTAATGAATATTCACATTTATATCTTGCAATTGAAGGCAAACTTGAAGCAGTAATATTAATTGAAGATCCTTTACGCGAAGATGCAAAGGACACAATTAAAAAGTTAAAGAAGAATGGCATTAAGAAAGTTGTTATGATGACTGGTGACAGTGACAGAACAGCAAAAGCCATTGCAAAAAAAGTCGGTATAGATGAATACTATTCAGAAGTTTTGCCGGAAGATAAGGCAAAGTTCGTAGACAAAGAAATTGCAATGGGACATTCTGTGATTATGATTGGAGATGGCATTAATGACTCACCTGCATTATCTAAAGCAGATGTTGGAATAGCCATGAACCATGGAGCACAGGTTGCAAAGGAAATTGCAGACATAACTATTGATGGCGAGGATTTAGGCCAGATAGTAACATTACTTAAAATAAGCAAATCATTAATGAAAAGAATTAATAGAAATTATCGGACAATTGTTTCCTTTAATAGCGGTTTGATTGTAATGGGAGTTGTAGGAATCATTGCACCTACAACATCAGCGCTGTTACATAATGCGTCTACTTTGGCAATTGGTTTAAGTAGCATGAAGGATTTAGATTTGGAAAGATAATAGTTGTGGTATAACACAAATAGTTGAGTGGAATATCATAGACAACAACTTGAAAATAAAGAATCAAAAGAGGACTATAGTTTGGATGTAGAAACATTCAGACTATGGTCTTTTTTTGCGCAATACGAAAAAAAGTTATTGAGGGGGAAATTCCTTTATTCCTACTAATTTTCTATGAAAAAATGAAAAAATTAAAAAAAACACTTGATTTTTTACTATAGTTAGAATATTATAACTGTAGTTAGATGTAACTAACTTCTTTTGAATAGACATTTGGACTCCGAAGAAAGCCCGGAGGGAGTAGCTACCCTCCCTTCGGAATCCTCCAAAAACAACCAGAAAGGTAAGAGAGGAGACACAATGAATTTTTTAGAAATTGAAAAAATTATTGGAAGAGAGATTAAGTAAGGGAATTGAACTAAACTGTGGTAATTCGATTTTAATTAAGTTAAATCAAATCGGTTCGGTTTCTGAAACATTAGAAGCCATTAAGATGGCACATAAAGCAGGATATACAGCAATATCTTCGCACCGTTCAGGAGAAACAGAAGATACAACAATCGCAGATTTAGCCGTAGCACTTAATACTTGTCAGATTAAAACAGGAGCACCAAGTAGAAGTGAAAGGGTTGCAAAATACAACCAGCTTTTAAGAATAGAAGAACAGTTAGGAGATGCGGCTGTTTATCCTGGAATTAAAGCTTTTAATATTGAAAAAATATAAAAAAGTATTTTAAGAGGAAAAAATATGGTTGAAAAATATTTAATTGAATGGTGTTCATCCACTTTGGCGTCGTTAAAGACTGCAAGCCTTTTTAATTGGCACTACGTTCACGACAATATTACTTTAGAACAAGTGAAAAGCAGTATTGATGAAATGAATGAAAAATTCAAAGAAAAAGGAATTCAGATTGAAATACTTCGTGAAGAAGAAACCTGGGCGCTTATTTATGTGTACAGAGTAAAAAAACTTGAAGAAGACTTAAAGAAAAATGAGGTTAGTAAATTTTTAAGAGAAAATGGGTACAAAGAGACTTGTGTAAATTATGCGATAAGCTTACTTAAAAAAAGACTAATGGATTTAAAAGCGTTCTCGCATGAAATAGGAGTGTTTTTAGGATATCCAATAGAAGATGTTATAGGGCTTATTAATAATAAAGGGTGCAATTTTAAATGTTGCGGGTATTGGAAAGTTTACGGGGATAAAGAGAAAGCAATCAAAGAATTTGCAAGGTATGATAAGTGCAGAATGATTTATACAAAGTTATGGAATCAGGGGAGAAGCATATTGAAATTAACGGTGGCAGCATAACTGTTTAAAATATATTTTTCAACAATATTTATTTCATGTTTTGAAATAATAAGGGGTTAGATGGAAAATAAAACTATGAAATGGGAAAGAGTAAAAATAACGAAAAATAAAAATATGTACTTTAATGAAGAATGTGAAGTATAAGAACTATGGAAACTACAGAATTAAACACAAAAAAGACTAAATAAATAATGTAATTATTATAGTAGAAAGAAGGAAAAAAATGAGTAAAATAGCAGTAGTATTTTGGAGTGGAACAGGAAATACAGGAGTAATGGCTACTAATGTTGCAGAAGGTGCAAAAGAAGCCGGAGCAGAAGTTGATGTAATATATGTATCAGACTTTAGTGCTGATAAGATGGATGATTATGACGCAATCGCATTTGGTTGTCCTTCAATGGGAGCTGAGCAGTTAGAAGAAAGTGAATTCGAACCTGTATTCTTAGCTTGCGAACCAAAATTAAACGGCAAGAAGATTGCTTTATTTGGTTCATACGGCTGGGGCGATGGCGAATGGATGAGAAACTGGGAAGAAACATGCAAAAACGACGGTGCAGTTTTAGCAACAGATTTTGTAATCTGTAATGAAGCACCTGACGATGATGCAATTGAACAGTGTAAAGCTTTAGGAAAAGCATTAGTTTAGGTTACTATTTTAAATATCTATATAAGGGCAATTAAAAATATAGGTATTTAATTTAATAATACATACACGATACTTACATATATTTTGTAATTTTAATCTTAATCCAAAAAAGGCCGAAGCATTAGTGCTTCGGTTCTTTTTTTCTTGACCGAATTATGTGTAAGTGCTATTATTTAAGATAGTTTATAACGGATTACTATGTTATATATATTAAATAAAAAAATGTGAGGTATACGAAGATGACAAAGAGTTTTGACGATTTACTAGCAAAGGTTTCACAGTGTTCAAAGAAGACTGTAGCAGTTGCCTGTGCACAGGATGATGCGGTACTTGAAGCTGTAAAGGCTGCAAAAGAAAGAGGAATTGCAGATGCAATTTTAGTAGGCAATGAAGCTGAAATTAAAACTATTGCAAGAACATTAAAAATGCATATAAATGAATATAAGATTATTAACGTAGAGGATCCTGTTGAGGCAGCAAGAACAGCAGTAAAGTTAGTTCATGATGGCGAAGCAGACATGTACATGAAGGGACTTATTGATACTAAGACATTCTTAAAGAGTGTACTTGATAAGGAAGTTGGTCTTAGAACAGATAAAACATTATCACACGTTTGTGTATTTGAAATCAAAGGTGTTGATCACTTATTATTCTTATCAGATGTTGCTTTTGTACCATATCCTGATTTAGCTACAAAAGCAAATATTATTAAGAATACAGTAGAAATTGCTCACGCATGTGGAGTTGAATGCCCTAAGGTTGCACCAATTGCAGCAGTTGAAGTTGTTAATCCAAAGATGCCATGTACAGTAGAGGCTGATGAGTTAACAAAGATGAATGAAAATGGTGAAATCACAGGTTGCATCGTTGATGGACCACTTTCACTTGACTTAGCAATTGAACCACAGGCAGCTTTCCATAAGGGAACAACAGACAGAAAGATTGTTGGTGATGCTGATGTATTATTATTCCCTGACATTCATGCAGGAAACATTACATACAAGTGCTTAGTTCATACAGCTGAATGTAAGAACGGTAACATCTTAACAGGTACAAGCGCACCTGTTATCTTAACATCACGTTCAGATGAATTTGAAGTAAAGGTAAATTCTATTGCTTTAGCAGCGATTGTAGCTGAAGCAATGAACAAATAAATATGACTTTTTATTCGCCCGTTAATTGCGGGCGATAATCTATATATTAAAAATAAGGAGATTTTAAAATGGCTTATAAGATTTTAATTATCAATCCTGGTTCAACATCAACAAAGATTGGTGTATACGAAGATGAAACACAGGTAATGGAAGAAACACTTAGACATTCAACAGAAGAGATTGCAAAATATGAAACAATTTATGCACAGAAAGATTTCCGTAAGGAAGTTATTTTAAATGTACTTAAAGAAAAGAATGTTGACTTAAACGATATAGATGTAGTAGTTGGACGTGGTGGTTTGTTAAAACCAATTCCAGGTGGTACATACGCAACAACACCTGAATTATTAGAAGACCTTAAGATTGGAAAACAGGGACAGCACGCATCAAACCTTGGTGGTATTTTAGCACATGAAATCGCTGCTGAAATTAATGTACCATCATATATCGTTGATCCTGTAGTAGTTGACGAACTTCAGGATGTAGCAAGATTATCAGGACATCCTTTATTCCCACGTATTTCAATTTTCCATGCATTAAATCAGAAGGCTGTTGCTAAGAGATATGCAAAGGAAGTTGGAAAGGCTTATGAAGACCTTAACTTAATCGTTGTACATATGGGTGGTGGTGTTTCAGTTGGAGCACATAAGAATGGTAAAGTTGTTGATGTTGCAAACGCATTAGACGGAGACGGCCCATTCTCACCTGAAAGATCAGGTGGTCTTCCATCAGGTTCATTAATGAAACTTTGCTTTAGTGGTAAATACACAAAAGAAGAAGTTGGCAAGATGATTAACGGTAATGGTGGATTTAACGCATACGTTGGAACAAATGATATGAGAGATCTTTTAAAGATGGCTGAAAATAATGATGAAAAGGCTCAGTTAGTAATGGACGCTTTCCATTATCAGCTAGAAAAAGAAATCGGTGCAATGGCAGTTGTTCTTGGCGGAAAAGTTGACCAGATTATCTTAACAGGTGGTATTGCATATAGTGCAAATACTCAGAATCACATGAAGAATGCCGTAGAATGGATTGCTCCAGTTACAATTTATCCTGGAGAAGATGAACTTCTTGCATTAGCTCAGGGTGCTCTTAGAGTTATGAAGGGTGAAGAAGAAGCTAAAGTATACTAGGAGAAATTAATGAAGAAAAAACTTATAAGATCATCAAGTGACAGAATGTTATGTGGTGTATGTGGCGGTCTTGGAATTTATTTTAATATAGACTCAACAATGGTAAGGCTTATTTGGACAGTAGTTACTTTATGTTCCTGTGGTACAGGAATTTTAGCCTATATAATTGCCACATTAATAATTCCTAATGATGATATAATACAGTAGTGAATATATTTCAGATTTTAAGGAAGAATATATAATATAAATAAAGGCTATGGAGATTTAGAGAATTTGTCTCTAATATTCATAGTCTTTATTTTTAAGAGGAAAATTATGTTTAAGTTATTAAAATATTTAAAAGATTACAAAAAAGAATCATTATTCGCTCCATTATTTAAAATGTTGGAAGCGTGTTTTGATTTGCTTGTTCCATTAGTTGTGGCAGCAATAATTGATAATGGTATAGCAGAAAATGACATAGCCTACATTTTGAAAATGGGTGGTGTATTGCTTTTATTAGCTGCAATAGGTCTCACATTTTCAATAACAGCACAATATTTTGCGGCAAAAGCAGCAGCAGGTTTTGGTAGAGGGTTAAGACATGATTTGTTTAAACACATTGGCGGTTTATCTTATACACAAATTGATCAGTACGGACCATCTACTTTTATTACCAGAATGACTGCTGACGTAAACCAAATACAGAATCAGGTGAACATGATGCTAAGGCTTTTATTACGTTCACCTTTTATAGTAATTGGTGCTATGATTATGGCATTTACAGTAGATGTAAAAACAGCAGTGGTTTTTGCAGTGGCAATTCCAGGACTTTCAGTGATTGTATTTGGAATAATGTTAATCACAATACCTATGTACAAAGTTGTGCAGAATTCTCTTGATGTTGTAATGGGGCATACAAGAGAAAATTTAAGTGGTACAAGAGTTATAAGGGCTTTTAACAGGGAAGCTCAGGAAGTAAAAGAATACAATGAAGAAACTCAGGTTTTAAACAGATTTCAAATTATTGCAGGTAGAATTTCAACACTTATGAATCCGGCTACTTTTATTATTATAAATGTTGCTATCATAGCAATTTTGTGGTACGGCGGAATTAGAGTAAATGTTGGTGGACTTTCTCAGGGACAGGTTGTTGCGTTAGTCAACTATATGTCACAGATTTTAGTTGAGCTAATAAAACTTGCCAGTCTTATTATTAATCTGACAAAAGCCTTTGCCTGCGCAAATCGTGTAAATGAAATATTTGATATTCCTTGTGAGGAAGATATGGGTACATTAGATAATGGACCTGACTTAGATACAAAAGTTGAATTTGATAATGTTTCATTAACCTATGATGGAGCAGGGGAAAGCTCCATTGAAGGTGTTAATCTGAAAGTAAAATCAGGAGAAACAATAGGTGTCATTGGTGGTACAGGTTCAGGAAAAACAACTTTAGTAAATATGATACCGGGATTTTATTATTCAACAGAAGGAACCTTGAGCATTGAGGGCGCAGATATTAAAAAATTCAAAAAATCAGCCTTACAGAAAAAAATATCAATAGTTCCTCAGAAGGCTTTATTGTTTAAAGGAACAATTAGAAGTAACTTATTGTGGGGCAATGAAGATGCAACTGAAGAAGAATTGATAGATGCACTAAAGAAATCACAAAGTTATGATTTTGTAATGGAAAAAGAGAATGGAATTGACTCGTATGTTACTCAAACCGGAAAGAATTTTTCAGGGGGGCAGAAACAAAGATTAACCATTGCAAGAGCCTTAGTTAAGAAACCTGAAATATTAATTTTAGATGACAGCTCATCGGCACTTGATTTTGCAACAGAGGCAAAATTAAGAAAAGCTATAAGAAGCTTAGAGAACGTTACAACATTTATAGTTTCCCAGCGAACATCATCTATTATGGATGCAGACCAGATAGTTGTATTAGACGACGGAAAAGTAGTAGGTGTTGGAAAACACGAACAATTATTGGAAAATTGTGAAGTTTACAAAGAGATATACCAATCACAGTTTAAAAATTCAGAGAAGGAGGGCAGATAAATGAATAATATGACACAAAAAGATGCCCTAAAAGAACTTCTTAAGAGAATAAAAAAATACTGGTACATGTTGTTACTGTCAGTGGTTTTTGCTACAGCTTATGTAATATTGTCTTTGTATATTCCAAAACTAATCGGACTTGGAACAGACAGAATTATTGGTCAGGGAAAAGTTGATTTTGTAGGATTAAAGGGCGTTATTCTTCAAATTGTTGTATGTACAATGATTGCCGCAGTAGGTTGGTGGATAATGGGATTATGTAACAACAAAATAACTTACAACGTTATACGTGACATTAGAAAAGAAGCTTTTGATAAAATTCAAAAATTACCTGTAAGTTATATTGACTCAAAATCAAGTGGTGACATTGTAAATAACGTTATTACAGATGTAGACCAGCTTGCAGATGGTCTTTTAATGGGCTTTTCAAATTTATTTACAGGTGTAATCACAATACTGTTTACTTTGATTTTTATGATACAGATTGATTTGAAAATTGCTTTAGTAGTAATTTGCGTGACACCTTTATCATTTTTTGTGGCAAGCTTTATTGCCAAGAGAACATATTCCATGTTTAGAGTTCAGTCAGAAATAAGAGGTGAACAGACAGGAATTGTAGATGAAACATTAAGTGGTCTGAAGGTTGTGAAGGCGTTTGGTCAGGAAGACAGCATATTAGAGGACTTTGATGACACAAATGACAGATTGTGGAAGGTAAATGTTAAGGCAACATTCTTTTCTTCAATTACTAACCCAAGTACAAGATTTGTAAATAACATTGTATATGCGTTAGTAGCAATATTCGGTGGTTTGGAGGCTGTGATAGCAAAAGGAATAACTGTTGGTGGTTTAATGACTATTTTAAGTTATGCAAATCAGTATACTAAGCCTTTTAACGAAATTTCAGGAGTTATTACAGAATTACAAAATGCAATTGCATGTAGTGCAAGAGTTTTTTCTTTAATAAACGAAGAGGAAATTGTGGATGTAAAAGAATCAGAAGAAACTGTCTTAAAAAATGTTGATGGAAGCATTGGTATAGACAATGTGAACTTTTCATACGACAAAGATAAAGAATTAATAAAAGACCTTAATTTGCATGTAAAACCGGGACAAAGAGTTGCCATTGTCGGACCAACCGGATGTGGAAAGACAACAATTATTAATTTGTTAATGAGATTCTATGATGCTGATTCAGGTAAAATAACTGTGGATAATAGAAATATAACTGATATCACACGAAAAAGTTTGCGTGAAAATTACGGTATGGTTCTTCAGGAAACATGGCTGCAAAAAGAAACAATTGCAGATAATATTGCTTTTGGAAAACCTGATGCAACAAGGGAAGAAATAATAGAAGCAGCAAAACAAAGTCATGCCCACAGTTTTATTAAACGTTTGCCGAAGGGATATGATACGGTAATTGGTGAAGATGGTGGTATCTTATCACAGGGACAAAAACAGTTGTTATGTATTGCAAGAGTAATGCTTGCCTTACCACCAATGCTCATCTTGGACGAAGCAACATCTTCAATTGACACAAGAACAGAAATAAGAATCCAAAAAGCGTTTAATAAAATGATGAAAGGCAGAACTACATTCATAGTAGCCCATCGTCTTTCAACAATAAAAGAAGCGGACATAATTCTTGTAATGAATAACGGAAAAATAATTGAGCAGGGAAATCATCAGCAATTGCTTGAACAAAAAGGATTTTACTATAATTTATATAATAGTCAGTACCAATAAAGTAAAAGTAATGTTGCATAATATTTACATAAATGGTAGAATAGACGGTAAGAAAATAGAATGAAAAACTAACAAAACAAAAGATTGTATTGAAAAACATTAACAAAAACACATAAACTCTCACATAACCATAATGTAAGTATAATCAAATGTATTTGTGGTTATGTGGGAGTTTTTTTATAGTGAGTTGTAAAAAATCTGTTGTTCGAAAACAACTTTGTGTTTAATGTTAGGGGAGAAAAAGTAATGAAGATAGCAGTGATAGATAATGATGAGAAATTTGCTAATGAAATGGCGAAATACATAAAGAGGATGTATGAAAATGAAGAGAAAATAGTTGTTGATTATTATTCGTCAGGGAAAAAATATATACATAGCAAAAAGAGTTATGAAATAGCTTTTTTTGAACTTGATTTAAAAGGAGAAGAACCGTTTAGAATAATTAACATTTCAAGAAATATAAGAAAAGAAACATTGAATGTAATTATAACAACAAAGATTGAATTGTGTAGGAAAGGATATTTGGTAAACGCTTTTAGATTTATATACAAAAATGAATATAAAAAATATATAGAAGAGACTATAGAATCGGCAAAAAAAGTTTTGAAATATAATCATGAAATAGAAATAGGGGGAGTGGGAATTGGAGGAAGAAAAGTACTAACAAAAGATATTGTATATATAGAATATGTGAATCATAGTGTAATTGTTCATTTAAAGGAAGAAGATATAAGATGCAATTGTTCAATGGCTTCAATAGAAAGCAAATTAGATGAAAATTTGTTTTTTAGATGTCATAGTTCATATATAGTAAATATTAGTAAAATAGACAAAATTGATGATAAAAATTATTTGGCTTATGTTTCAGGTGGAGAAAAAATAAATATAACGCAAAGAAAAGTATGGAAAATGAAAAAAAAGTTAAGAGAATTTTTAAACAATGTCAATTATGAAAAAATACCTATCAATTAAGTAAAAAACATTGTGTTAAATACTGAATATGCTATTCTAAATTTGTATTTGATCAAATATATAGTAATTTATACAAAAAAGAAAATACAAAGAGGAGTAGCGTATGAAGAAAAAAATTAAGAAGATTATTTGTTGCATGACAGTATTGAGTTTGATTGGAGGAACAATACCTAATATTTATGCTAAGGAAAGCAATATGGGTGAGAACGAATATATTGTAATGTCGAAAGGAAAAAATACAATTAATAGTATTAAAGAGAAATACGAAAATGGAAAAGAAGAAGATATTGATTTATCTAACAAAAACAAGATAACAGTGTGTAAATTGTCAAAAGATGAAAAACAAACTGTAGCTGACAAGCAGGATGTAGTAGCTGTTGAAAAGAATTTCAAGATTAAAGCATCAGAAACTAATATTCAGATTGATCCGGATAAGATTTCCGATGATTGGAATTATAAAATGATAAATACAGATGAGACAAATAGAAAAGAGTTTAAATCTAAAATAAAGGTGGCAGTAATTGATTCTGGAATTGATGAATGTGGAGAAATAAATGTTGTTAAAAGATTTAATTTAGTTCCTAGTGAAAATGATGTTTTACCAGTATATGATGATATTTCAGGACATGGAACAGAAGTGGCTAGTATTATTGCAAATGAAACAAATAATAATGCGGATATATATTCTATAAAAGTAATGGACAGTGATAATACGGCACCGGTAAGTAGAATTATAGAGGCAATTTATACGGCAATTGATGAAAATGTTGATGTTATTAATATGAGTTTTGGTTCGTTAGAAAACTCTAAAATTTTACATAAAGCTATTAAAGATGCATATGGTAAAGGAATTCTTTTGATAGCAGCAGCAGGAAACAGAGGTGAGATAGACGGAAAAGTTGAATATCCGGCAGCATATAATGAGGTAATGAGTGTAGGTGCAATAGATTCAAATGGTGATATAACTGAAAATAGTTCAGTTGGAGAAGATGTTGATGTTAATGCACCAGGTGAGTTTGTTAAAACAACAACAAATTTTGGATTAGAAACTGTTTCATCAGGAACAAGTATTGCCGCACCACATATAACAGGTATGGCTTGTATGTTATGGCAAATGAACAAAGAAAAAAGTGCAGACTTTATTAGAACATTGATTGAAAAATCTTCGAAAACAGTAGAAAATGAAGAAACGTATAAAGTTGCAGATTTGGAATATGCTTTAGACAATTACAAAACATATAGTGAAAATTATGCGGAAAATAAAAAAGTAATACCTTTGAATCAATCAGACGTAGAAGCAGATGATTCCATGAAAAGAGTTACTGCATTATGGTCAAAGGCAAATCACGAAGCATTAGTGTCAAATGCTAATGGGGGTAAATTAACCAAGAAACAATTAAATTTAGTAAAAACGGGAATCAGATATAATGATGAATATCTGAGGTCAAATGCTTCAAACATGGATAGGAAAATATGGCATGCATTATGTAGAGAAGAGGAGTCAAATGGACAAAAGGTAAAGGTCCCTACGGATTATATAGCTGGTACATGTTTTGTTCAAAAGGTTATTAAAAGAAGTGATTTAAATCCTACTAATGTTGAGAAAGTATCAGGAATGACTCAAAACGAATATAAGCAAATGAAAAAGGATATAAAAAATATACAATGGAAAAATGTCTTAAAAATAAAAGGCCTGAAAAGCGAAGATTATCCAGACAATAAGGAGAATAGAAGATTTGTTTTACTTGGAATGAGTTTTCATATTATAACTGACACATTTGCACATAGAGCATTTGCAAAGATTGCACAATATGGAAGATGGAATGGTTGGGTATACATAGAAAATGTCCCACCTTATGGTGGTGAAGCAGATGATATTGACAATTTCCCGGGAAGATATAAAGCGGCTGGAAATGTTTTAAAGAATTATATAAAGAATAGTGTTAATGGTGACGCAATTAAAAGTATTAAGACTATTAAGAGCAGAGATATTATAAAAGATAATGACGTTTTAGATTGTGCAATACAGGAATTGATGTTTTTTGCAAAGAACAATGTAGCAAATGACGAGACTTACTCTACTTGGGAGAAAAAATTGGCAATGTATACCTATACAAGTAACGCGAATAATAGAAAAATTATAGATGCTATAGAAGCAAAAAAATAGATTAATATAAGTACATTTAATTTATATTTATGAATTTGGAGTTTAGGAAAACAATTAAAAACAAATTACTTAAATGAATTTAAAAACTTTTGCAATATTTTTTTTATGCAATACGTTTAAAAAGTATAAATAAAAGGAGGTACTGTGATATGAAAAATAAGAAAGCAGTAAAACTATTAGCAACTATTAATGTTTTAGCAATGTTGACTATGTTAGGGCAGCCGGTTGTAAAGGCACAACAACCAAAAGAGGAGTATTTAGTAGAAATTAATGAAACTAATTTTCCAGATAATTTACTTAGAAGATACATGAATTTGGTTGTTGACTCAAATCAAAATGGAAAGATTGAACAAGATGAAGTTCAAAAAATAAAATATCTGAAATTAGGTGAATATGAAGGTGAAGGCGAGCTGGAAAAATTTACTAATTTAGGTGATGAAGGTGTAGTAAGAGATTTTAAAGGCATAGAATATCTGACTAATCTTGAGGAAATGAAGATAGCGATTCCAACTAAAATGACAAATAAAGAATCTCTTTATAAACTTACTAATTTAAAAAGTGTAACAATGCTTGGTGGATTGGGAAAAACAGATTTAAAGACTTTTGATTTTTCAAATTACAGAAAATTAAATAAAATTCAAATTGTTCAATTGAACAACCTGAAGAAAATTAACATATCAAAGAATAGTAATTTAAAAAGCTTCGAGTGTTGGGCAGGTGGTAAATTAAATAAAGTAGATTTTTCAAAATGTAAAAAAGTATCAAATATAAAAATCGTAGATACTAATATTAAAAAAATTAACATTGGAAAAAATAAAAAGTTAAAAAGCATTACCATAAAAAATGACAACAGTTTAAAAAAGATTGATATTTCCAAAGCAGGAAAAATTAAGTCTTTAAAAATTGTAAATGCTCCAAAGCTGAAGAAAATTATTACATCTAAAAAACAAAAGATTAAAAGTGTAATAGTAAAAGGATGTAAAAACATCTCAAAAAAGGACATAAGGAAAATAAAGAAAAAATAGAAAATAAACAAAAAGTAAATAGAAATACTATAGTAAAACAGGATGGAAGTTGAAAAGCTTTCATCCTGTTTTTGTAATGGAAAATTTTTTAACTAGAGGCATACTTAGCGCGTAGAATATCATAAGTCATATTTACTGATTAAAACACATTTAAAACTGCTTAATATTTTTCCAGTAAGTATAAAAGAAAAATGAAAATACACCGGCTAAAACTACTGCGCATACTCCGTTAGAAAAGTAACTATACAAACGTGTTTCTGAATTACAAAAAGAAAAAATATATCTGATAAGATAACAGCAAAGCATACTTATACTTAGCCAAATTACAGGCTTGATTATAAAGTCCATGCAATTAAGTTTGTGTCCAATATTCTTTTTTATACAATAATTATGCAGTAAAGTAGTTATAAGATTGCTGCCAAGAAGTCCCCATAAATATCCTTTAATACCGATTGTAGGAACCAAAAACCATAAGCAGAAAAGGCGAATAACAGTTCCAACAACATTATGTATAAAAGCCTGATTAGTTTTGCCAAGTCCATGTAATATGGCACCCATGGTAATGGACAAATACATAAAAGGGCATATCCAGGCAAGAATTTTTATATAATCACCAGCCTGTCTGTGACCGAAAATTTCGCCACCAATAAAATCTCCAAAATACAGGAAAAATCCAATAAAGAAAATCCCCATAATTATAGAAAAACAAATAGAAGTTTCTGTAGCTTTTTTAACCTGATTGTTTTTACCGCTGGTGTTAGCGTCTGCAATGGCAGGCAAAATCATGGTTGAGACAGAGGTATTAATTGCCGAGGGAAAAGTTATAACAGGAACTGCCATGCCTGTTAAAATTCCATAGACACTAAGAGCATTGTCCTTTGACAAACCACTTTTAACCAAAACAATAGGCACTAAAATTGCTTCAAAGCATTGGAGAAAAGTTATCATGATTTTGTTAATTGTAAGCACATAGGAAACAGAAAAAAGTTTCTTCATTGATACAAACAAATCTTTAATTTTAAAAGAGTATTTTGGTTCTCCTGTCAAAGCAATAACACAGAAAATCACACCAATAAATTCTGAAATAATCATGGAATAAACTGCAACCATAGGTGTAATTTCGATTTTGTTTGTTATGACAACCATACCAATAATATAGACAGATGCTACTTTTGCAAGTTGTTCAAGCACTGTAGAAAAAGCAGGAACAAAAGTCTTTTTCATGCCAAGATAATAACCGGTTATACAGGAGTGAAAAGCTGCAAGGGGGACAGTAAGAGACGCATATTTTATCATTTCATAACACTGGCTGTTTTTTATAATATTAACAGAAATAGGCAGAGCAAATTTATACAAAATAAAAGCCGTAAAAGCAGACAGAACAGCAGACATTACAAGGCTACTTATTAAAATCATAAATTTACTGTTTTTGTTTTTGCTTTCGGCAACAAATCTTGAAACAGCTATTTGGATGCCACCGCAACTTACAGAGATGGCAAATCCCAGAACCGGAAAAATTAATTGAAAAAGGCCCATTCCTTTTGCACCCATTAAGTTTGAAAGGAATATTCTATATAAAAAACCAAGAATTCTACTTAATAAAGTGGCAGATGTAAGGACAATAGTTCCTTGAATAATTTGCTTTTTTACAGACATAGTACCACCGAAAAACACTTTATTATAATTTATTCTTAACATTAAAAAAAATGCTATTAATATTATTAAGGAGAAACCATGATTTATTTGGACAATGGGGCAACAACAAAAATATGCAAAGAAGCAGCAGAAGCCATGGAACCATATTTAAATGACATGTATGGAAATCCGTCAGGCATATATACATTATCAAAAAAATCAAGAAAGATTATAGAGGAAACAAGGGAGAAAATAGCCGGAGTTTTAAACTGCAAAGGGGAAAATATTATTTTTACGTCAGGAGGAACTGAGTCGGATAATTGGGTTTTGGAAAACGCAAAACAGTGGGGAAATCATATTGTTACTTCAAAAATAGAACACCACGCTGTTTTAAATAAATGCAGTGAGCTAGAACAAAAAGGTATGCATGTTTCCTACATTGGAACAGACAGAGAAGGGCTGATAAATCCCTACGAAATTGAAAGTTACATTAGGAATGATAAAACAATAAAAACAGGGCTAATTTCCATAATGTATGCAAATAACGAAATTGGCACAATACAGGAAATAGGAAAAATTGCGCAGATTGCTAAAAAACATAATATACTGTTTCATACAGATGCTGTGCAGGCTTTTTGCCATGTACCAATTGATGTGGAAAAATTGCAGGTGGATATGTTAAGTGCCAGCGCTCACAAGTTTTACGGCCCTAAAGGAATAGGCTTTTTGTATATAAAAGAGCCGAAAAAAATGAATCCACTGGTGTATGGTGGAAGTCAGGAATTTGGCAAAAGAGCAGGCACTGAAAATGTGGCAGCTATTGTGGGCATGGGGGTGGCGGTAGAAACTGCCAAAAATAAAATAACCAAAAGATTGGAAAAAGAGAGCAGACTGAGAGATTATCTAATTAACAGAATGTTAAGAGAAATTCCATACGTGAGATTAAACGGCCATCAGATAAAACGACTACCGGGAAATGCTAATTTTACAATAGCAGGAATTGATGGAACATCACTTGTAATACTAATGGATAATGAAGGTGTGTGTATTTCAGCCGGTTCAGCATGTTCTTCTTCATCAGATAAGCCGTCTCATGTTATAACCGCAATTGGTGTGCCGGATAAATTTGCATACGGAACCATTAGAATTACATTATCCTACGAAAACACAAAAGAAGAGATTGATTACACAGTAAATACACTGAAAGAAAATATTTTGAAAATGAGAAAAGCGGGAAATTAGAAAAGGAGCTGTGCGCCGGTGATTAGATATCTTTAAGGCGACAGCTCTATGTTTAAATTAAAGGGTAAATATTTTTAAATCAAAAGAATTAGCAATTTCGTATGCTTTATCAAAACCGTAACCAATGTATTCAGCTTTATGAGCGTCAGAACCAAGGGTAACGTATTTCCCACCTAATTCCTTATATCTTTTAATAATATCAGTATGTGGATTAAAAAAGTCAAAACCTTTAGATAAGTTAGAAGTGTTAATTTCCAATTTAATATCTTTTTCTATAATGAATTTTAAAATCTCATCAATAACATCCTGATAATCACGTGGTGAATAGTTTGAGTCTCTGTTTGGACTGTATCTTACAACATAGTCTAAATGACCTAAAGTATCAATTTGGCTGAATTCTAATAAGCCTTCCAAAAGAGTTTTAAAATAAAGTTCAAAAGCATCCCTGTCCTGTCTGTTTTTCCAAAAATCTGTATAATATGGGTCCATGTTGTCCACAATATGACAGGAGCCAATTATAAAATCCAACGCTGATGCATTTATAAGCTCCAGGCATTGAGTACCTGTACCTTTCATAAGCCCCAACTCAATGCCTTTAAAAAGTTTAATTTTATTTTTGTATTGTTCTTTTTTTTTAGATAAAACCAAATTATATTTAGGAAGGTCAATAAGAGGAGTTTCCCCTTCAACAGGCCAGTTAAAATCCTCATGGTCGGTTATGACAATTTGGTTCATTTTTAACTCAATTGCTTTTGAAATAATATTGTCGATTTTTTCTTCTGAGTCAAAAGAAAATTTGCTATGAACATGATAATCTGAAATCATAATATTAGTCCTTTTTATTTTTTTGTAAAATTCACGTTAAAATTTAACTTAGAATTTTAAATAAAATATAGCAAAAACAACAATAAAAATCTACAATAACGTTTCATTATCAAAAAATTGACAAAAATTTAACAAAAAACCAAGAAAAACCGTAAAAACACCTTGATATTTACAGAGTAATTATGTAAAATAATCAATAGGTTAATGAAAATTAACAATAAAAATTAAAAATTTTTCAGGAGGAAAAATCAAATGGCAGTTAAAGTTGCAATTAACGGATTTGGACGTATTGGACGTCTTGCTTTCAGACAGATGTTTGGTGCTGAAGGTTATGAAGTAGTAGCTATCAACGACTTAACAAGTCCTAAAATGTTAGCTCACTTATTAAAGTATGATTCATCACAGGGTAAATATGAAAAGGCTGATACAGTTTCAGCTACAGAAGATTCTATCATCGTTGATGGTAAGGAAATCAAGATTTATGCAGAAGCTGATGCTTCAAATTGCCCTTGGGGAGAATTAAACGTAGACGTAGTATTAGAATGTACAGGATTCTATACATCAAAGGACAAAGCACAGGCTCATATCAAAGCTGGTGCTCGTAAGGTTGTTATTTCAGCTCCAGCTGGAAATGATCTTCCTACAATCGTTTACAATACAAACCACAATACATTAAAGCCAGAAGATACAATTATCTCAGCTGCTTCATGTACAACAAACTGTTTAGCACCTATGGCTGATGCTCTTAACAAGTACGCTCCAATCCAGAGTGGTATCATGTTAACAATTCATGCTTACACAGGTGATCAGATGACTCTTGATGGTCCTCAGAGAAAGGGTGACTTAAGAAGATCAAGAGCTGCTGCAGTTAACATCGTTCCTAACTCAACAGGTGCTGCAAAAGCTATCGGATTAGTAATTCCAGAATTAAACGGAAAATTAATCGGATCTGCACAGAGAGTTCCAGTTCCAACAGGATCAACAACAGTTCTTACTGCTGTAGTTAAAGGAAAAGATATCACAGTTGAAGGTATCAACGCAGCTATGAAGGCAGCTTCAAACGAATCATACGGATACAATGAAGACGAAATCGTTTCTTCAGATATCGTAGGTATGAGATATGGTTCATTATTTGATGCTACACAGACAATGGTATCAAAGGTTGACGAAGACACATATGAAGTACAGGTTGTTTCATGGTATGACAACGAAAATTCATACACAAGCCAGATGGTTAGAACAATCAAATACTTCTCAGAACTTGCATAAGTTTAAGAATATTAAGATCCAAAAGGGTCCGGCTTTAATGGGCCGGGCCCTTTGTTTATGTATGGGTTTTTAGTTTATACAGTATGGATTTTTAAATATGAAAATTAGAAAGGAAAGTTAATATGCTTAACAAAAAATCAGTTGATGATATCAATGTAAAAGGATTAAAGGTATTAGTTCGTTGTGATTTCAACGTACCTTTAAAGGAAGGCGTTATTACAGATGAAAACCGTCTTGTAGCAGCTCTTCCAACAATCAAAAAATTAATTAATGATGGTGGTAAGGTTATCCTTTGCTCACATCTTGGAAAGCCAAAGGGAGAACCAAAGCCTGAATTATCACTTGCACCAGTTGCAGTAAGACTTTCAGAATTATTAGGACAGGAAGTTAAGTTTGCAGCAGATGATAATGTTGTAGGTGAAAATGCAAAAGCAGCAGTAGCAGCTATGCAGGATGGTGATGTAGTATTACTTCAGAATACACGTTACAGAGCAGAAGAAACAAAGAATGGAGAAGCTTTCTCAAAAGAACTTGCTTCACTTTGTGATGTATTTGTAAATGATGCATTTGGTACAGCTCATAGAGCACACTGTTCAAACGTTGGTGTAACAGAATATGTTGACACAGCAGTAGTTGGATACTTAATGCAGAAAGAAATTGATTTCTTAGGAAATGCAGTAAACAATCCTGTAAGACCTTTCGTAGCTATTCTTGGTGGTGCTAAGGTTGCTGACAAATTAAATGTTATCAATAACTTACTTGAAAAGTGCGATACTTTAATTATCGGTGGTGGTATGGCATACACATTCGTTAAGGCTCAGGGCGGAAATGTTGGTATCTCTTTAGTAGATGACAGCAAGCTTGATTACTGTAATGACATGCTTAAGAAAGCAGAAGAATTAGGAAAGAAGATTTTACTTCCAATCGATACAGTTGCAGCTGATGGATTCCCAGATCCAATTGATGCAGAAATCGAAACAATGATAGTTCCAACTAATGCAATTCCTGATGACAAAGAAGGACTTGATATTGGACCTAAGACAAGAGAATTATTTGCTGATGCAGTAAAGAATGCTAAGACAGTAGTATGGAACGGACCTATGGGTGTTTCAGAAAATCCATGTCTTGCAGCAGGTACTATTGCAGTAGCTCAGGCTTTAGCTGATACAGATGCTACAACAATTATCGGTGGTGGTGATTCAGCAGCAGCAGTAAACAACCTTGGATTTGGTGATAAGATGACTCACATCTCAACAGGTGGTGGAGCAAGCTTAGAATTCTTAGAAGGAAAAGACTTACCAGGCGTTGTAGCAGCAAACGACAAATAACGCTAAGGCAAATGAGTCCATTTACACAAAAACAAATCAAGAACAATGAATGCTTGCATTCAGTTGTTCGTAGATTGGTTTTTGTGAAGCTGGCGAATGCCAGCGTGCTTATTGATGCTTTGCATCAATAAGAAAACGGCGAAAGAATAAAGGAGATTTCATAATGAGAAAGAAAATTATTGCAGGCAACTGGAAAATGAACAAGACTCCAAGTGAGGCAGTTGCATTAATTAATGAATTAAAACCATTAGTAGCTAATGATGAAGTTGACGTAGTATTCTGCGTACCAGCAATCGATTTAGTTCCAGCTATGGAAGCTACTAAGGGAACAAATATTAATATTGGTGCTGAAAACATGTATTTTGAAGAAAGCGGTGCTTACACAGGTGAAATCGCTCCTAACATGCTTACAGACATTGGTGTAAAATATGTTATCATCGGACATTCAGAAAGAAGAGAATACTTTGCTGAAACTGATGAAACAGTAAACAAAAAAGTTCTTAAGGCTTTCGAACATGGTATTACACCAATTATCTGCTGTGGTGAAACTCTTGAACAGAGAGAACAGGGAATCGCAATTGATTTCATTCGTCAGCAGATTAAGGTTGCATTTAACAATGTAACAGCAGATCAGGCTAAGGAAGCAGTTATTGCTTACGAACCAATTTGGGCAATCGGAACAGGTAAGACAGCTACATCTGATCAGGCTGAAGAAGTATGTGCAGCTATTAGAGCTTGCATCGCTGAAGTATATGATGATGCTACAGCAGCAGCTATCAGAATCCAGTATGGTGGATCAATGAATGCAGGAAATGCTGCAGAATTACTTGCTAAACCTGACATTGATGGTGGTTTAGTTGGTGGAGCCAGCCTTAAGGTTGACTTTGGACAGATCGTTAATTACAACAAATAATATATAACCCACAGGACACTGTTCCGCAGTGTCCTGTTTTAGTAAAAAAAAGGGGATAAGATAATTATGAGAACAGGTAGAATAAAAGCATTATTATCAATAGCTGCCGTATTGTTTATGTGTACAATGTTTAATTGTAATGCACAGGCAAAAATGAATGTGACAGTGTCACCGGCCAAATTAGTTCAAAATGCAAAAAAACACCCAACAGTATATGATAGCTCAGTTGCTCATTGTATGGCTTTAAATGAATATACAGAGAGAATGAGAAAAGCAGGAGGAGGAAAACTTACATTAAAAAAAGGAACATATAGATTCCAGTATTCTGTATGTATACCATCTAATGTAACAGTTGTTTTTGAAGATGGTGTTGTTATTGAGAATATATTTGATACAAAAGCACATATTAAACCTGCAACAGCTATGTGGCAGTTGGTTCCAAAGAACATGACTTACAAGAATAAGGCAATTGGTAAATATAATGGAACATCGAATGCAAAAATGATAGCTAAAGGCAAGGTTGTATTCGATATGAAGTATATTAAAGGTTTATCCATTATAGCAGTTCATTGTAAGAATATTGAAATTTCAGGTATTACTTTCAAAGGTATGAATGGAAATCACTACATTGAAGTAAATGGTGCTAAAAATGTAAAAATTAACAAGTGCAAATTCAACAAAGCAAAGAAAGGTTCACCACAAAAAGCTTATGTTAAAGAAGCAATTAACATTGATATGGCTGATGAAATAACAGGTGGTGTTGGTTGTACTTGGGCAAAACAGGACAAAACACCATGTGTAAACATTAAAGTTACTAATAGTGTATTTCAGGGAATGAGCAGAGGTGTAGGAACACATAACTATTCTCAAACAAAGAAAAAGAAAAATATTTATCATTCAAAGATTTTAATTAAAGGAAATACTTTTAAAAATCTTTATGATGCAGGTGTTTATCTGATGAATTGGAAAAACACAAAGATATTAAATAACAGATTTATTAAAAATGGAAAAGGAAACAATCTAACAAGCACTAACACAGGTCATGCAATTTCAGGAAGTGGCGTTAAGAATATTACAATAACAGGAAATCATTTTAAACAAATTAAAAAGAATCCTATTAATTTTAACGGTCAGGAAAATGTAGGAAATGGTGTAGGTGCATATACTAGAATTTATGTATATATAACTAAAAAAGAAGCTGAAAAAATGCTTGATAATACTTCCGAAAAATGTGGTAACGATCCAAAGTTCCCAGGCTACGATGTAGTTTATTTTAGAAATGACGGAAGAAGAACAAAAGAAAACGCAGTGGGCATTAATTTTGCTAAACAAAAAGTAAATTTTAACATAGAATAAGGAGAAAAGAAAATGGCAAAGAAACCAGTAGTATTAATGGTCTTAGATGGCTATGGATTAAATGAAAAGACAGAAGGAAATGCTATTGCAATGGCAAACACACCTGTTATGGACAAATTAATGGCAGAATATCCTTTTGTAAAAGGAAATGCGTCAGGTTTGGCAGTAGGACTTCCTGATGGTCAGATGGGTAACTCAGAAGTAGGTCATATGAATATTGGTGCAGGAAGAATTATATATCAGGATCTTACAAGAATTACAAAAGATATTGAAGATGGTACATTCTTCGAAAACAAAGTATTATTACAGGCAATTGAAAACTGTAAGAAAAACAATTCAGACTTACATTTGTGGGGCTTGTTATCAGATGGTGGTGTACACAGCCATAACTCACATTTATATGGCTTATTGGAAATGGCAAAAAAGAATGGTCTTGAAAACGTGTATGTACACGCATTCTTAGATGGTAGAGATACACCTCCTGCATCAGGAAAAGATTATGTACAGCAGTTAGAAGACAAAATGAAGGAAATCGGAGTAGGAAAGATTGCTTCATTATCAGGCCGTTACTATGCAATGGATAGAGATAACAACTGGGATCGTGTAAAATTAGCTTACGATTCATTAGTTACAGGAGAAGGTGTTAAGGCTACAGATGCTGTTAAGGCTGTAGAAGATTCATACGCAAATGACAAGACAGACGAATTTGTATTACCAACAGTTATTACAGATGAAAATGGTCAGCCATTATCATTAGTAAAAGATGGTGATTCAGTTATCTTCTTTAACTTTAGACCTGATAGAGCAAGAGAAATCACAAGAGCATTCTGTGATGACAAATTTACAGGCTTTGATAGAGATTTCTTAAAATTAACATATGTATGCTTCAAGGATTACGATGAAACAATTCCTAACAAGCTTGTTGCATTTGAAAAAGAAGAAATTAAAAATACATTTGGTGAATTTTTAGCAGCACATGGAAAGAAACAGTTACGTTTAGCAGAGACAGAAAAGTATGCTCATGTTACATTCTTCTTTAACGGTGGTGTTGAAGATCCTAACGTGGATGAATTCAGATTATTAGTAAATTCTCCAAAGGATGTTGCTACTTATGACTTAAAACCAGAAATGAGTGCACCTGAAGTAGGTATGGACTTAGTTGAAGCTATTAAATCAGATAAGTATGATGTAATCGTTATTAACTTTGCAAATCCTGACATGGTAGGTCATACAGGTGTAATTCCTGCAGCAGTAAAGGCTGTTGAAAGAGTTGACAGTCTTGTTGGAGATGCTGTTCAGGCAGTAAAAGACGTAGATGGTGTATTATTTATTTGCGCTGACCATGGAAATGCTGAAAAGATGATTGATTACGAAACAGGTGCTCCACATACAGCACATACAACAAATCCAGTTCCATTTATTTTAGTAAATGCAGATCCTTCATGGAAATTAAGAGAAGGTGGATGTTTAGCAGACATTGCCCCAACACTTATTGAAGTAATGGGAATGGAACAGCCAAAAGAAATGACAGGAAAGTCATTGATAATCAAATAATAGCAATTAAAATAGTCATCAGACAAACTAATGTAAGTTAGAATTGTTTGATGACTATATTTGAAAAAGGGAAATTATGACAAACAGAAGAAGAAAAGTACGCAAAAATTATAATAAGTATCATTCAATATACCACAGACATAGAAGATTAAACGTTAAACGTATAGTAATAAGTGTGGGCACATTAATTGTTTTAGGTGTATTAATGGTTATAGGAATAACGACCTTAGTATCAAACAACAAATCAGTTAAGGTTGTTCAAAATAATATAGAATTGCCAACAAAAGTAGCAGATAAAAAAGTAAAAAATACAGTTAAAAATGTAACCCAAAATATTAAACCCACAGAAGTTTCTATAGTTGCAGTAGGGGATAATCTGGTTAGTGACTCGGTTCTTTATACTGCCAAACGTTATGGTGGTGGCAAATATGATTTTTCAGAAGTATTTGAAAAAATGAAATCTGATTTTAAGGCAGCAGATATTGCCATAATTAACCAGGAAACAATGCTGGGCGGAAAGCAGTTTGAATATCAGGGTTTTCCGTTATTTAACACACCTGATTCTATGGGAAGGGCTGTAATAGATGCCGGATTTGATATAGTTCAGTGTGCTTCAAATCATTCTTTGGATACCAAAGTTGAAGGTATGCAACATGCAATTAAGTTTTGGAAGAAACATAAGAATGAAATAATGATGGTTGGCTTAAATGAAAATGAGGAAGAATATAATAGTATACCAATTTACGAATGTAAGGGTATAAAATTCGCAGTTCTAAATTATACGTATGGACTTAATGGTTTAAAACTTCCACAGGAGTATTCATATATAGTTAATTTAATGGACAAACAACATAAAGAAAAAGTAAAATCCGATATTGAAAGAGCAGAAAAAGAAGCTGATTTTACAATTGTCCTACCACACTGGGGGCAGGAATATGTACAGCCTGAACCAATTAAGGAACAGGTGCAGTGGGCGAAACTTATGGTAGAAGCCGGAGCTGATTTGATTATTGGAACTCATCCCCATGTATGTGAAAAGATTCAGTGGATTAAAACAGACAATGGAAATAAGGCGTTGTGCTATTATTCTTTAGGTAACTACACATCAGGTCAACAGCAGTGGGAAACACTTATGGGTGGAATGGCAACTCTTACAGTTAGAAAAGACAATAAAGGAACAAGAATTATAAAGAAAACAGCTGGAGTTGTGCCTACAATCAATCATTATGTTTGGGGCAAATCTGAAAATGTTATAAGAAAACAATATACCTACAGACTAACTGATTATAATGACTCAATGTTAAGAGAACATAGTATTCAATGGTATGATCCTGTAAAATATCAGGACTACGTTGATTTGTCCAAAAGAGTGTTTGGCAAATATATAAAAAAATAAAAGGATAAAAATCTCCTAGATGTGCAAAATAAGAAAAAGCATGTTAGGAGGTTTTTTATGTATAAATTTTTAAAAATTGTTAATGTAAAAGGCAGAGAAGTAATGGATTCAAGAGGAAATCCAACAGTTGAAGCAGAAGTTACTGTTAAGGTTGACGGTAAGGCAGGAGAGTTATATACAGGTTGTGCCATTGTGCCATCAGGGGCTTCAACAGGAAAGTTTGAGGCAGTGGAACTACGTGATAGTGGTGAAAGATATAATGGAAATGGCGTGAAAAAAGCCGTAAAAAATGTAAATGAAATTATTTATCCTGCATTAGAAGGCATCAATGGCTTAAATCAGAATAAAGTAGACAGCATAATGTTAAAGCTTGATGGAACATCTAACAAGGAAAATCTTGGAGCTAATAGTATTCTTGCAGTATCAATGGCAAATATGAAAGCCTGTGCAAAAGCATTAAAGCTTCCTGATTATAAATATATTGGTGGTATTTGTGGAAGAAAAATGCCTATACCAATGATGAATATTTTAAATGGTGGTGCTCATGCGTCAAATAATGTGGATATACAGGAGTTTATGATATTACCTGTAGGGGCAAAATCTTTTAAGGAAGGGCTTAGATGGTGCAGTGAGGTCTATCATTGCCTTAAAGGGCTGTTAAAAGAACGTAATTTGTCAGTAGCTGTTGGAGATGAAGGTGGCTTTGCACCGGATTTAGAAACCGAAGAACAGGTTCTGGATATTATAGTTGAAGCAGTAGAAAAGAGTGGCTTTCAAAAAGGAAAGGACTTTAAGATTTCTTTGGATGTGGCAGCATCTGAATGGAAAGGAAGTTCAGTTGGAAAATATAATATGCCAAAGAAAAATAAAAATGTAACATCAGATGAATTAATTGAGATGTGGGAAAATATAGTTAATAAATATCCTATTTTTTCAATTGAAGACCCATTGGACGAAGAAGACTGGGATGGTTGGAAGAAACTAACGCAGAGAATAGGAAGTAAAATAAGATTAGTAGGTGATGATTTATTTGTCACAAATGTAAACAGACTGCAAAAAGGCATTAAAGAGAAAAGCGCCAATGCAATACTGATTAAACCAAATCAGATAGGCTCAATTACTGAAACTATAAAGGCAGTACAATTGGCACAGAAAAATGGCATGATAGCCATAATGTCTCATCGCTCAGGAGAAAGCGAGGATACAACAATAGCAGATTTGGCAGTGGCACTTAATACAGGCTATATAAAAACCGGTGCCCCATGCAGAGGAGAGAGAACTGCCAAATATAATCAATTACTACGAATTGAGGAAATGTTGTAAAAATCCTTAACACAAACTGCTGTAAAAATACTCTTGATTTAGAGAGCATAATATGATAATATTGTCTTTGCGTGATACGAAATATTAAGGATTGGTATCCTTGTAATAGATAGAGGAGGAAAAAACTAATGACATTACTTAGAGTATTAACAGTAGTATTTATGATCGTATGTTTAATTATTACAGTAGTAATCTTACTTCAAGAAGGAAAACAGGCAGGACTTACTGGTGCAATCAGTGGTGCAGCTGACACATATTGGGGAAAGAACAAGGGCCGTTCAATGGAAGGTAAACTTGAGAAGGCTACAAAGATTTGCGTTGTATTATTCTTTGTACTTTCAGTAATTCTCAATATGGGATTTATCGGATATTAAGATAAAATAAAATGTTGACTGATTAAGGTGTAGATTTCTACACCTTTTTTCTTTGTAAAAAAATACCAAATAAGTATAAACAGTTTGGACAGATTAATGTATAATGTTTTTGGATATTATTTAAGAAGAAAACGGAATTTATGATAGACAAATAGATAAAGGGAGATTTGAATGGATTTAATAGAAGAAAAGAAAAAAATAATACTTCAGTTAATGAATGACAAACATTATGTACCAATGAAATTTAAAGAGTTGGTTGTTATTTTAAATGTTAGAAAAGAAGACAGAGGGTTGCTTGACATTGTTTTAACTGAATTACTAAACGAAGGGAAAATAACAATATCAAAAAAAGGAAAATATAGTATTCCACAGGAAGAGTACAGACAGGGACTTTTTATTGGAAATGAAAAAGGTTTTGGCTTTGTAGAAGTTGAAGGCGAGGAAGAGGATTATTTTATACCAAAAGGAAATGTTAATGGTGCCTTTCATCATGATATGGTATTGATTGCGGTAGATCCTATCCAAACAGGAAAGAGAAAAGAAGGCAAAGTTATCAAGATTATTTCTCACGAAATCAGAGAAGTAGTAGGTTATTTTCAGAAAAATAAAAGTTTTGGTTATGTTATTCCTGACAATAAGAAAATTTTCAGTGATATTTATATTGCAGGGAAAGATACAAAAGGGGCAGTAGATGGTCATAAAGTTGTTGCAAAAATTAAAACTTATGGCACAAAGGATAGAAAACCTGAAGGTGTTGTAACGGAAATTCTAGGTCACGTAAATGATCCAGGTGTAGATATTTTATCAATTGTGAAAAATTACGACATACCTTGTGAGTTTCCTGAAGAAGTAATGGAACAGATTGAAAATATTCCATCTGAAGTGGCAGAAGAAGATAAGGTAGGCAGATTTGATATTCGAGGCCTTCAGACCGTAACTATTGACGGTGAGGATGCTAAGGATTTAGATGATGCTATTACTTTGACAAAAGAAGATGGGATTTACACTTTAGGTGTTCATATTGCAGATGTATCGCACTATGTTACTGAAAATTCACCATTAGATAAAGAGGCTGTGAAAAGAGGAACAAGCGTATACTTAGTAGACAGAGTTATTCCAATGTTACCTCATAAATTATCCAATGGAATTTGTTCACTTAATCAGGGTGAGGACAGGCTTGCCCTTAGCTGTATAATGAAAATTAATGAAAAAGGTGAAATCGTAGACCATCAGGTCAAAGAAACTTTAATAAATGTTGATAGACGAATGACATATACAGCAGTAAATGATATTATAACAAATAAGGATGAAGCCACAATTAAGCAGTATGAGGATTTTGTGCCAATGTTTAATTTAATGGCTGAGTTATCAAAAATACTTAGAGATAAAAGATACAAAAGAGGTGCCATTGATTTTGATTTTCCAGAGTGTAAAATCAAACTTGACGAAAAAGGTTATCCTATATCAATTGAACCTTATGATAGAAATGCAGCTACAAAAATTATTGAAGATTTTATGTTGGCAGCTAATGAGACAATAGCCGAATATTTTTATTGGCAGCAGGTGCCTTTTGTATACAGAAATCACGAAAAGCCGGATAGTGACAGAATGAAAGCTTTGGCAACATTTATTACCAACTTTGGTTATTCTGTAAAATTATCAGGAGAGGAAGTACATCCAAAAGAAATACAAAAATTGTTAAACAACATTGAAGGAACACCGGAAGAGGCTATGATAAGCAGGGTAACTCTTCGCTCAATGAAAAGAGCAGAGTATACACCTGAATGTTTGGGACATTTTGGCTTGGCTGCAAAATATTATACGCATTTTACATCGCCTATTAGAAGATATCCTGATTTGCAGATACATCGTATTATAAAAGAATGTATTAACGGGAAGATGACAGATAAGCATGCTGAACATTACAAGAGCATACTACCTGAAGTGACAAAGAATTGTAGCACAAATGAAAGACGTGCAGATGATGCAGAAAGAGACACAGAAAAGCTAAAGCAGGCAGAATATATGCGTGGACAAATTGGCGAAGAATTTGTGGGTGTGATTTCAGGTGTTACAAACTTTGGTTTGTATGTAGAATTGCCTAATACAATAGAAGGTTTGGTGCATGTTTCAAATATGTGTGACGACCATTATATATATGATGAGGATTCTTTCTCAATGACAGGTGAAGCCACTAAGAAGACATATAAGTTGGGCCAGCCTGTAAGAATACGTGTTGAGGCGGCAGACAAATTAACAAGAACGATTGATTTTAGTCTGGTGTAAATTATTTGAAACAGATTATATTTTGTATGAATTATTTAAAATGAATTAAAGCCGGTATAAAAAATTCGAAACAGATTAGTTCTGATTTAAACAATTTGAAACAGATTATATCCGGTATGGTAATATAAAATATTATTGGTGATTAACTTTAAAGAAAGGAAAGAGTATGGCTTCAGGAAAATTAATTGCAAGCAATAAGAAAGCAAGACATGATTATTTTATAGAAGATACTTATGAGGCAGGAATTGTTTTACATGGAACAGAAGTTAAGTCTTTACGTGCAGGCCATTGCAGTATAAAAGAGTCATTTGTAAGAATCGAAAATGGCGAAGTTATAATATACGGAATGCATATTAATCCTTATGAAAAGGGAAACATTTTCAACAAAGATCCTTTAAGACCAAAGAAATTAATGCTTCATAAATATGAAATTAATAAATTAGTTGGAAAACTAAATGAAAAAGGGTTGACCTTAGTACCTTTAAGAGTTTATTTTAAAGGAAGTCTGGTAAAGGTTGAAATAGGACTTGCCAGAGGTAAAAAACTATATGACAAGAGAGCAGACATTAAAAAGCGTGATTTGAAGAGAGAGCACGAAAAAGAGTTTAAGATTCATATGCGCTAGTTATAAATAAGGAGGATAAAATGTATACAGAATCATTAGTAAAGTTAGGAAAAGTACGTTCAGAAATCAGAGAAATTTTTGAATATGGTAATAAGAGAAAGGCTGAAATCGGAGCAGAGAATGTTTTTGATTTTAGTATTGGTAATCCAAGTGTACCTGCACCAAAAAGTGTAGATGATGCCATTATTGATTTAGTTAATAATTTTGATTCAGTAGCCCTTCATGGATATACATCAGCTCAGGGTGATGCACATGTTAGGGAAACAATTGCAAATTATATTAATGACAAATTTGGGACGAATGTTACAGCAAACAATATTTACATGACATGTGGAGCAGCAGCATCACTTACAATTGTAATGAATGCAATTTTACAAAAAGATGACGAGTGTATTGTATTTACTCCTTATTTTCCTGAATACGGGGTGTTTATTGAAAGAACAGGCGCTAAATTAGTAGAAGTTAAGTCACAGGAAAAGACTTTCCAGATTGACATGGATAATTTCGAAAAAGCCATTAATGAAAAAACAAAGGCAGTAATAATTAATTCACCTAACAATCCATCAGGTGTTGTTTATACTGTAGAAACAATTGAAAAAATGTGTCAGTTATTAAAAAAGAAAGAAGAGGAATATGGACATCCTATTTTCCTTATTACTGATGAACCATATAGAGAGTTAGTTTATGATGATACAGAAGTACCATATGTTATTAATTATTATGACAATACTTTTGTCTGCTATTCATATAGTAAGGCATTATCTCTTCCGGGAGAAAGAATTGGATACATAGTAGTATCACCAAAGATGATTGATGAAGAAGATGCTTACGCAGCAGTTTGTGGAGCCGGAAGAGCTTTAGGCTATGTATGTGCCCCAAGTATGCTTCAAAGAGTAATTGAAAAGTGCATAAGTGATACATCTGATATTTCAATTTATAAAGAAAACAGAGATTTATTATATAATGCTTTAACAAAAATGGGCTTTGAATGTGTTTACCCTGATGGTGCATTTTACTTATTTGTAAAAGCCATGGGAGAGGACGCTTACGAATTTTGTGAAAAGGCAAAAGAATACGAATTATTACTTGTACCTGCTGACAGTTTTGGAGCACCGGGATATGTAAGAGTTTCTTATTGTGTTCAGACAAAGCAGATTGAAGATGCGCTTCCTGCATTTGAAAAGTTAGCAGAAAGTTATAAGTAAACAGGAGTTTAACAATGAGTGATCAATATAGTTGTGAATTTTGTAGCAATTATGTATATGACGAAGAATATGAAGAATACGGCTGTGTTGTAAATATGGATGAAGATGATTTAGCCATGTTAATGCAGTTTAAGAGAGCAACATGTCCGTATTTCTCCTATGGTGATGAATACAGAATTGCAAGAAAACAGTAGAATTATTTCGGAGAAAAAATGAAACAGGAAAGCTATATAAAAATAACAGAAGCTGTTAGAAAAAAGAAAAACGGAGTTAAAATAGTTACAGGAATAAACAGGATAGTTACAATAATGATTTATGTTTTATTTGCTGTAATTATTTTAATGTCTGCGTTTATGCAGTATCAAAACAATAGTGGTACCTGTGTAAGAGTTGTGCTTGTATGTAGCATATCTTTTGTGGCAGTTACAATATTCAGATATATTATTGACGAAAAAAGACCTTATGTTGTATATGATTTTACACCGTTGATTGTAAAAGAAAAAAAAGGTCAGTCAATGCCAAGTCGTCATGTTTTTTCTGCCTTTGTAATTGCTATGTCAGCTTTGTATATTTGTATCCCTTTGGGGATTTTTATGATGCTTCTTGCTGTTATTATGGCATTTGAGAGAGTAATTTGTGGAGTTCATTTTCCAAAGGATGTAATAGCAGGGGCAGTTATAGGAATTGTATCAGGAATAATTGGATTTTATTTAATTTAACAATTACATTGTCAAAAGGTTTTATACCATCTGTACAGCATGAGTGGATAACCTTAGGACAAGCTAAAGGATGAGGAAAATTATGTCAAAAGAAAATAAGTTTTTAAAGGACATGACAAAGGGCACACCTTGGAAATTGCTTTTGCAGTTTGCAGTACCTTTGTTTATTGGAAACATATTCCAGCAATTGTATAACATGGTGGATTCCATAATTGTTGGAAATTTTGTTGGACCTAATGCGTTAGGCGCAATCGGAACAACAAACTCACTTAATTTTTTATTCTTTTCCTTAGTAGCAGGTTTATCTGTTGGAATAGGAATAATTGTCGCACAGTTTTTTGGCTCAAATAATGAAGAGAAGGTAAAAGACACAATAGGAAATGCAATATGGATTGTGCTTATAAGTTCAGTAATAATGGCTTGTATAGGCTTTTTTGTAGCAAAACCAGTATTAGTGTTACTTAGAACAGATAAGGTTATTTTAGGTGACGCAACAGCTTATTTAAAAGTTACATCCATAGGTATTTGCTGTACAGGTTTATACAACGGAGTATCAAGTATACTTAGAGCCTTAGGAGACAGTAAAACACCTTTAATATTTTTAATATTGGCAAGTCTTGTTAATGTTGTGCTTGATTTTTGGTTTGTATTAGGACTTGGCTGGGGAGTTGTAGGCGCAGGTGTTGCCACAGCATTTTCACAGTTTTTATCAGCAGTTACATGTATTTTTTATGCATATAAGAGCAATACTTATTTTAGGCTAAAAAAGAAGAATTTAAAACTTAACAGTTATATTGTAGATAAGAGTTTAAGACTGGGTATACCTGTAGCATTACAGAATTCATTAATAGCCTTTTCATTAATAGTATTACAGGCTATTGTTAATGGTTATGGAGCAACATTTACTACAGCTTTTACAGTTATCTCAAGAATAGAAACATTAGTTCAGCAGCCATTCATGTCACTAGGAGCAGCAGTTTCTACATATACAGGTCAGAATCTTGGTGCAGGAAAGACAGACAGAGTTGTGAAAGGATTTAATTCTTCAAATGTTATGAATGTAATATTTTCAGCAGTAGTCCTTGTTCTGTTTTGGACTTTCACATCACCGATTGTGTCAATATTCGGAAAAGATGCTGAAGTTTTACGGATAGCTTCAGATGGTCTTAGAATAACAAGTTGTTTCTATGTATTTTTAGGTCTCATTTATACAACACGAAATGTATTAAATGGTGCCGGGGATGCAATGTTTTCTCTTTTTACGGGCATAGTGGAATGTATAGGAAGAGTTGGATTTGCATATCCATTAACATTAATTCCATTTTTAGGTAGTTATGGTGTATTTGTTGCAACAGGAATTACATGGATGCTAAACGGGTTATTTAGTTTAATAAGATACAAACGTGGAAAGTGGAAAACTATTAATTTAGTTGTACATAAAGAATAGAGTGTGAAGTTGGTTAAGGAGGCAGAATGTACGAAAACAAAGAAGAATTGGAAAAAGTAATTCTGGTGGCTGTTTCCACAGGTAATGAGGAAGATGCACAGGAATCATTAGATGAATTAGAAGAATTAGTAAGTACAGCCGGGGCTGTTGTAGTTGGAAGAGTTGTACAGAATCTTGAACATATAAATAATACAACCTATGTTGGAACAGGTAAAGTAAAGGAAATTAAAGATTTAATTTGGGAAACAGATGCAGATGCCATTGTATGTGACGATGAACTATCACCTGCCCAGTATAAGAACCTTGAAGATGAATTGGAAGTTAAGGTTATGGACAGAACCCTTATTATATTAGATATTTTCGCAGGTAGGGCAAAAACTGCTGAAGGTAAGATTCAGGTAGAATTGGCACAGCTTAGATACCGTTCAACAAGACTTATTGGTATGAGAAATCTATCAAGACAGGGTGGTGGAATCGGTACAAGAGGACCTGGTGAAAAGAAACTTGAAGTTGACAGACGTTTAATTAGAAACAGAATTTCACAGTTAAAAGAACAGGTTTCAGAAATGGAGAACCACAGACAGGTAACAAGGGCGAAACGTCAGGACAATCCTGTTCCGGTAGTTGCGATTGTAGGCTATACAAACGCAGGAAAATCAACACTTCTTAACACAGTAACAAACGCTGAAGTTTTAGAAGAGGATAAGCTTTTTGCAACCCTTGATCCAACAACAAGAAACTACAAATTACCGGATGGGCAGGAAGTGCTTTTAACTGATACAGTAGGTTTTATAAGAAAATTACCACACCACTTAATAGATGCTTTTAGAAGTACGTTAGAGGAAGCAAAATATTCTGACATTATTATTCATGTGGTGGATGCCTCTAATCCGTCAATGGATAAAAATGTTCACGCAGTGTACGAAACTCTCGATAACTTAGGTGTAAAAGACAAAACGATTATTACCGTTTTCAACAAAGAAGATAAGTTGGAAACAAAACCTATATTAAGAGATTTCAAGGCAGATTACGTTGTACATGGTGCCATTAAAAAGGGCATAGGAATTGATGACATAAACGAGGCAATTGAGAATGCAGTTAAGTCAATGCGTGTATTGTACGAAAACGTATTTACTTATGCCGAAGCAGGCAAGACAGGCCTTATTAGAAAATATGGTCAGTTACTTGAAGAAGAGTATAAAGAAGACGGTATACACGTAAAAGCATACGTGCCAACATCTTTAATTGGAAGATTAAATTGACAATGATATTTTTATATGGTATATTCTCAATAGTTTAGCGTGGTAAAGCACTAACACACGAAAATGAAAGAAGAGGATAAATTATGAAAAAGAAAATAGCATTATTATTATCAGTGGCAATGGTAGCATCTTTATGCTTAGTTGGATGTGGTAGCAGTAAGAAGAGCGGAACAGACAGCAAGGTATATGCTGTAGAAGCAGGTTCAGCAGGTGAGCAGGCTGCAAAGGACAAAAAGTGGAAAACAAATGCAGTTTCATCACAGGCAGATGCTTTAATGGAAGTTAAGTCAGGTACATCTGATGCAGCTATTATTGATTTACTTATGGCTGGTGCAATGATTGGTGAAGGAACAAGCTATCCTGACCTTAAGTACACAGATAAGCTTACAACAGAAGAATATAGTGTTGGCTGTAGAAAAGATTCTGATTTGGCAGATTACATTAACAACTTCTTCAAAGATACATATGCATCAGGCGAAATGGAAAAAACAGCAAAGAACTATGGTGTTCAGGAAGCTATTTTAAAACAGGATAAGCCTGGTAAGTATGTTGAAGGTGATGATGTTAAATACATTAAGAAAAAAGGAACATTAATCGTTGGTATTACAGAATTTGAACCAATGGATTACAAAGATAAAGACGGTAATTGGATTGGATTTGATGCTGACATGGCATCACTTCTTGCAAAGAAATTAGGTGTTAAAGTTAAATTTGTTGTAATTGACTGGGATACAAAAGCAATGGAACTTAAGTCAAAGAACATTGATGTTGTATGGAACGGTATGACATTAACAGATGAAGTTAAGAATGCAATGAACTGTACAACTGCTTACTGCAACAATGCACAGGTAGTTGTTGTTCCATCAAAATAATATAAACAAATACTTTAAATATGTAGACTAATAAGGCAGGGAGAAAACTCTCTGCCTTATATATGCGTAAAAAGCTAAGGAGAAATTTTATGTTTTGGGATGTAACAGAAACATTATTAAATGGACTTGGAACAACTTTTGAAATTTTTATTTTTACATTGTTGTTTTCTCTTCCATTGGGACTTATAGTTTCATTTGGAGCTATGAGTAAATTTAAACCACTTAGATATTTAGTACAGATATTTACTTGGATTATAAGAGGAACACCACTTATGCTTCAGTTAATTATTATTTTCTATGGCCCTGGTTTATGGCTAGGACATAATATTTGGAGCGGTGATGAATGGGGGAGAATTTCAGCTACAGTTGTTGCATTTACAATTAACTATGCATGTTATTTTTCAGTAATATTCAGAGGTGGTATCGAAGGTGTACCTGCAGGTCAAAGAGAAGCAGGACAGGTTTTAGGTATGACAAAATCACAGATTTTCTTTAAGATAACATTATTACAGATGATAAAGAGAATTGTGCCACCAATGTCAAATGAAATAATAACCTTAGTTAAGGATACATCATTGGCAAGAATTATTGCTGCATACGAATTAACATTTACAGGTTTTGCCTTTATGAAATCAGACGGTATTACATGGCCATTGTTCTACACAGGCGTGTTCTATTTGATTTTTGTTGGTATATTAACTTTATTATTTAACTACATAGAAAAAAAATTAGATTATTTTAAATAGGAGGTGCTATAAATGGCAATTTTGGAAGTAAAAAATATAGAAAAACATTTTGGTAGCACCAAAGTCTTAAAAGATATAAGTTTTGATTTAGAAGAGGGACAGACATTAGCAATAATTGGTTCTTCAGGTTCTGGAAAAACAACATTGCTTAGATGCTTGAATTTCCTTGAAACACCAAATCATGGAACTATTTCCGTAAAAGGTGAAAAGTTGTTTGATGCCTCATTACCTAGAGTTAAGAAGGATAAGGCATTAAGAGATAAAAGACTTCATTTTGGTATGGTTTTTCAATCATTTAATCTTTTTCCACAGTACACAGCATTAGAGAATGTTATGTTGGCAGAAAAGCTTCTTGCAGAGGAAAAAGAAGATTACAAGAAAAATAAAAAAGAAATTTTGGAAGAAATCGAAAATCATGGAAAAGAACTTTTAAAGAAAATGGGGCTTGAAGACAGAATGGATCATTATCCACATCAGTTATCAGGTGGTCAGCAACAGAGAGTTGCCATAGCAAGAGCTTTGGCTTTGCAACCTGATATTTTATGCTTTGATGAGCCCACATCAGCTCTTGATCCTGAACTTACAGGAGAAGTTTTAAAAGTAATTAAGGGACTAGCAGAAGAAAAAACAACCATGGTTATTGTTACTCATGAAATGGCTTTCGCAAGAGATGTGGCAGACACGGTTGTATTTATGGACAAAGGTGTTATTGTTGAGCAGGGCGATGCAAAAGAAGTAATTAACAATCCTAAAGAAGAGAGAACTAAACAGTTCTTATCAAGATACAGTCAGGGATAAAAGGCTAAAAATTGTATATTTATTCATACGCAGGGAAAAGCTATTTTGCATTTGTATAGCTTTTCCTTTTTTACTTTTCTATTTATTAATTAAATTAAAAATGCTATACTTGTTTAAGATTTTTAAAAACAGGAGGATTCAATGAGTTACGCAGATAAAATATTTGTAAATATGTGTAGAGACATTTTAGATAACGGAACAGATACAAAAGGTGAGAAAGTACGTGCAAAGTGGGATGACGGTTCATTTGCATATACAATAAAGAAATTTGGTGTTGTAAACAGATATGATTTAAAGAAGGAATTCCCGGCTTTGACTCTTAGAAAAACAGGTTTTAAAAACTGTGTTGACGAGTTACTTTGGATTTGGCAGAAAAAATCCAATAATGTTAATGATTTAAACAGCCATATTTGGGATGCATGGGCTGACGAAACAGGCTCAATTGGAAAAGCTTACGGCTACCAGATGTCGGTTAAACATCATTATCCTGAAGGAGACATGGATCAGGTTGACAGAGTGTTATACGACTTAAAAAACAATCCTTACAGTAGAAGAATCATGACAAACATTTATGTACATCAGGATTTATCAGAAATGAATTTATACCCATGTGCATATAGTATGACGTTTAATGTAACAAAGAATAAGGAAACTGGAAAACTTATTTTAAACGGAATACTTAATCAGCGTTCACAGGATGTTTTAACAGCAAACAACTGGAATGTGTGTCAGTATGCAGCTTTGTTACATATGTTTGCTCAGGTCAATGACATGGAGGTTGGAGAGTTTGTACATGTTATTGCTGATGCGCATATTTATGATAAACATGTAGATTTAGTTGAGGAATTAATTACAAGAAAACAGTATCCGGCACCAAAACTTTGGATTAATCCTGAAATCAAAAACTTTTATGACTTTACAGTAGATGATATAAAACTATTGGATTATGAACATGGTGAGCAGATTAAAATTCCTGTAGCAGTTTAGAATAATGCTACGGGTGAGGGTTAAGAAGTTTTAACGTAATGTAGTAGCGTGGATTATGGATTTGTGAAAATAATAGTTAGTTATTTAACCGATTTATTATTTTCTGATTGACGAGAAAGGAATCTTTGCAAAGATTAAGGTGAAACATGAATTTAATAGTAGCAGTAGATAAGAACTGGGCAATTGGAAACAACAATGAATTATTAGTTAGCATACCCGATGACATGAAGTTCTTTAGAGAACATACAACAGGAAATGTTATAATTATGGGTAAGAAAACATTAGAAAGCTTTCCGGGAAAAAGACCACTTAAGAATAGAGTAAACATTGTAATAACAAAGAATCAGAACTATAAGGTTGATGGTGCAATTGTTGTACATTCTATTGAAGAGGCAGTTGAAAAAGCAAAAGGATATAATGAAGATGTGTATGTTATAGGTGGTGGCTCAATTTATAAGCAAATGCTACCATACTGTGATACAGCCTATGTAACATACATTGATCATCAGTATGCGGCAGATACATTTATTCCAAATTTAGATGAAATGACTGACCAGTGGGAGTTGGCAGAAGAAAGTGATGAGAACACTTATTTTGATTTGGAATATTATTTTAGAACATATAAAAGAAAATAAGAATATTTGAATATTGAATAGAAATATTTGAATGAAATATAAAAGAAGTTGTGGCTTATGTACCGCCCCCCAAAAGTTAGACCTAAAAATCTAACGATTGGAGGTCGGTATTTTTATGGCAAAATACAGTTATGAATTCAAAAAGCAGGTTGTTGAAGCATATCTTA